>NZ_BQXN01000006.1:0-110619 GCF_045862745.1 Furfurilactobacillus entadae
TAGGACACTGAATAGCTGTCCGGCAATATGATATCTGTTTCGAACAGCAAGTTTTGAAGCCGTTCCTGTTAGATACGCTTCAACAGCAATGATTTTAGTTTCAATAGAAATTTTAGTCATAAGAAAACCCCGAAAGTTTGTTTCAACTTTCGGGGTAAAGGTCAAAATGGAAATTGCGATCGCCTTTTTTTGATACCAAGGCGGAAGTGCGATCAGTGATAATCGATGTGCAATCCTTCCATGGCTAATTACGTTGCTTTTTGATGAGGTGGTAGCCAGTACCACCAAGCAGAAGGACGCCCACGGTAATAATGATTCCACCGATAACATGCGTGGTGGATTTACCGGTTTCGGGTAAAGTAGCTTGTTTTGAAACGGTGGATGTTGGCTGTCCGGAACCGTGTGAAGAATGACTTTCCGCTGGTACCATCGTCACCGCACTCACAGAGCTTGATTGCTGCGTTGCATTACTAACCGCTGATGAGTGGGTCGTTGAGGTGCTGGTTGAACTTTCAGAATTTGTGGAAGAAGCCCCAGGTCCACTTGTCGAAGATGAGCTTGATGAGCTGCTGTTAGAGCTCGATGAGGCCACAAGTTCATAGGTAATGGTGACCACATTTTGATCAGCGCCGTCTTGAGTCACGGTATAAGAAGTTGGTTGATTAGCCATGATGGTGTACCCGGAAAAGGTTGGTTGGGCGATCGGAACCGTGCGACTAAACTTGGTGTTAATGGTCTTTGAGTCCAGTTTCTTGCCATCGGTCGAAACGTAATTAACAGTCACCGTTTCATCGTTTGGCGTTAGGACGGTCTTGTAAGTTTGTGACCCGCCCAAATCCTCGGCCGTTATTTTAGTGTGCGTCCCGGTTACGTATGCTAAGTATGCGTCAACCGTTGGGAAATGTAGATTGTTGATGATGTCCGTGTAGGGGGCATCCAGGTTAACGTTACCGTCCACATCAGTTTGCAGGATCCGTGAAGCAGTGTTGTCGACGGCAAAGCCGGTTACCGAGACGGGGCGGAAGACCAGTGTGTCGCCAACAGCAAAGCGATCAGAAACGGCTGTTGGAGCCGTCCCTTCTGGATCAGTGTTGGTCCAACTGTAGTTAACGGTGAAATTTGTTTTATCTGCGAATCCTGGTGACGTCAATGACATAAAAAAGAGGGCACCAAGGATCGCCAGAAATAATGGTCGTTTGAACGATGTGTGTGTCATTCGGTTAAACCTCGCTTTCTTAACTTAGTTAAGTATATCAGTTATAAGATTAGCAATCAAAATGATGATTTTTAATGCATGATAATTAATTTCCGAAAACATTTCAATGATTATCAGTTTACCGATTTTATTGAAAATCGAATTCGCCAGCCAAAAAACGATTCGTTTCTGGTGTAGAAACAGCCTGTTAAAACAAGGCCGCTAATGAGTGATCAAGCTCATTAGCGGTCCTGTTTAAATTATAAATATGTTGCCGGAGCGACAAGACCACCAAATTCATTGTCATTTGGTGCATCACGTTTTACCACGAGTTCTTGATTAGCAAAGCTAAGAATGCCGCTTTCGCCCATTTCACGGCCATAACCGGACATTTTGACGCCACCAAATTCTAATTCTGGAAGCGTGGAGAAGAATGTATTAACAAACACCATGCCGGTTTCAAGTTGGGAAGCAATTTCGGCTCCGTGATCCTTATCGCCAGAGAAGACGATACCACCTAACCCAAGGTCAGAATCATTGGCTAAATTAATGGCTTCTTCATCGTCTTTAACCTTGTAGACCATTGCCACTGGTCCAAAGAATTCTTGATGGTAGGCGGGGTTATCCTTGGTAACATCCGTCAAGATGGTTGGCAGGAAGAACTGTCCGTCTGAATCAACTGGGTCATGACGGAAGTAGAGGGTGGCCCCAGCGTCAACTGCGGCATCAACTTGCTCCTGAAGTTTTTCTTTTGCACGTTTTGATGACATCGGTGCTAGCGTCGTCTTGGGATCCATGGGATCGCCAAGGACGGCGTTTTTAAATGCCTTTTTTAAAGAAGCTAAGAATGCGTCATAGTTGTTTTCTGTAACAATAAAACGTTTGGAAGACGTGCAGACCTGGCCACAATTATATAACCGGGCCCGTGGCGCAATGGCGTTCACTTGGTCCATATTGGCGTCACTCGCAACAATAAAGGCGTCCGCACCACCTAATTCCATTGTGTTTTTCTTGAGGTTTTTACCTGCTTCTTCGGCGACTGAGCGACCGCCACGTTCAGATCCCGTCAATGCAATGCCGACAACACGTTTATCTGCGATGACGTCTGTTACTTGATCATAGGACAAGAAGAGGTTTGTAAGAGCACCAGCGGGCGCACCGGCTTCTGTGACAGCCTTTTCGAAGGCAAGCGCGGCGCCTGGCGTATTGGCAGCGTGCTTATACACGATGGGATCACCAACCGCGTAGTTGGGGGCAAAGATCCGCATCATTTGATAATAGGGGAAGTTCCACGGTTCAACCGCTAGGAGAACCCCAAGGGGATGATTTTCTAATTGTGCCTCACCGGCGATTGACTCAATCTGCCGCGGTGCGAGCAGTCGTTCCGCATTCTTAGCGTAATAGTCAGCGATGTCCGCACAAAGCAAGACTTCACCTTTGGCTTCCGAATAAAGTTTCCCCATATCGACGGTTAAGACGGTTGCTAATTCATCGACATGGTCGCGAAAATGAGTAGCAAGTTTCTGTAAAACGGTGATCCGACTGCTGACCGGGTCATTGCGCCAGTGTTTGTAGAGCGCTTGCGCGTTTGTTAGTGCCCGCTCAACGTCGGTAGCGGTAGCATTTTCATAAACATGAACTGTTTCGTTGGTATATGGATTAATGGTTTGATAGGCCATGATTGTGCCTCCTTAGTGACTGATAGTGACATGAAACCGGTTTCAACAGTTATATTGTAATGACGATTGTTACAGAATGCCAATGAAAATGCTTGTGATATGGTGAATTTTTAGATGCTATTGTTTAGATGCGATTAACATAATCGTTGGCTACTTTGACACGTGTCGTAACAGTTACTGACTTAACTAAAAAAATCCGTTAAAGGCACATTCAAGTTATGTGTTTAACGGATTTTATAATTGTTTGAATTTAATTATGAAGACGATCTTGAAGCTTATCGCCCCATTTATCAGCTTCTTTGGCAGCAAATACGGTACCACCAATTAAGAGGCCTCCAATAATTAGAACCATGGAAAAAGCTAATTTAAGAATACTAGACATAATATTAACCTCCTTAAGACTGATTCATTCGTGAAAAAATAAATGAAACAATGAGGACAAGAAGCACGGCGCCAATCAAAGAAGGGATAATTGCCATTCCTGCAAGTTTTGGCCCCCAAGAACCCAGGATAGCCTCACCCAAAGATGATCCTACTAGACCGGCAAGGATATTGCTAATCCAGCCCATGGAGTGACCGCGATTAGTAATCGCTCCAGCAATGGCACCAATGACAGCTCCGATAATGATTACCCATAACCAATGCATAGACTTTTACCTCCCGTGAAATGAATAAAATTATGGTGAAATGATACGTCAAATCGTAAAATCATTTCATTAATAAAACTAACCTAAAAAGCTTTTGTCGTCAAAAGCAATGCCTATGATTAAATTGACCACTAGATTTGGATTGTCTTGAAGAAAATGACGTTGTCCTTTTTACCGCCGGTAACCCATATATTTAGCCGGTTACATAGCTAGCATTATTTGAAGCTAAAAAAACATAGACAGAGGCCAGTTCGGCTTGGTTGACCAGCGCGACTCAGCAAAGATTTTTGACCAAATCCTGGAATTGCACCTTTTGGTTGGCCATTGTTAAGTTGTAACGGGGTCCAAATCGGGCCGGGGGCGACACCGTTCACTTGAATTCCTTTTTGAATTATTATCTGAGATAAGTTAATTGTATAATTCGCAATTGCGGCCTTTGTGGCCGCATAGTCAATTAAATGAGGGCTTGGATGAAACGCCTGGACAGAAGTTGTCGTGATGATGGCACTGCCGCTTTGAAGGCTTTTTTTCTGCTGCTTTCACAAGTGCCATCATCAAAAATAGATTGATTGTAAATGTCTCATGAATTTGCTCCATGGATAGTTTTTGATGATCTTCGACGGCAATTTGTTGGGCTGCATAGCAATGGTATCTAAGCCCCAAAAGGAGTAATAACACGTTTAATCATTTCTTGGGGTGCGGACTCATCTCTTAAATTAATGGGAGTAGCAATGCCTTTTGACCGGCAGAAATTGAAGGGCAACATCAGCACCTTCTCGAGCAAAAGCAATTGCAACAGCGCGACCGATGCCTGAATCACCGTCTGAAATAAGAACATTACGCTTGTCCAGGAAGCCCCGTAAAGCTAGGATTGAAGCGATGGTAGTGCGGTAACCAGAACTGGCAAAATGATGTGCTTTTGTGGACAGCGATTCAATGAAAGCAGCCAGAACTAAAAACGGTCATGAGAAAGCAAAAATTGCTTTCTCATGACCGTTTCGGTGATTATTAATTAGTACGGTGAGTCGTTCTATTACTCAAAAATTGGGAATTAAATTGAATGACGCAAAATTGCGAGTGGAGCAGTTGGTGTTGTCATTTGGTTATTAAAGATGAAAATGTCCGTGTCACTAGCAACTGCCTGCTTAAGAAAGCTGTTAGCCACTGTCGTATCACCGAATATTGTCAGGCTATCAGTAGTGAGTACAAGTGTTGCGACATTAGCTGCGTCGGTTTGTGTAACGATTTTAGCTGGTGTCTGGATAAGCCTGTTGGCACCTTGGGCCTTCTCAATCTCTGCTTGGAGTGTCGCGATGCCAGCGTTTATCAATTGATTGCTAACTTCTTGTACCAACTGGGTCAACTGAATGTGATCAGCCGGTAAATTAGGGTCAATGGATGCGGAGATTGTGGTACTCAGAGATTGGTTTTTGCTAACTTTACGAAAAAGGCCTTGATCTTCTTGATTAGCAACTAAGATCAGGGGTGATTTATCTTGGTTGGAGACATCTTTTATGATTTGTTTGTCAATATTAGTGAAAAAAGTGGTCGTATCTGTTATACCAGTCTCACTAATTGCGATATTGAAAATTTGATTAACGGATACTTGATTGGAAAAAGTGGCTCGAATAACTTGAGCATGGTCTTTTTGTAATAATAGTAGATCAAAGTCGGGGCGCGGTCGATTGTTGATCAAGACTGGCCATAATAATGGCTGAGGATCAATGTAGAGACCAGCTTCAATTGAAAAATTAAGTTCCACCACTTCAATACTATTGGTTGATACATAAATCAATAGTCCCTGACTTAACGTTTCCGAAATTGGGAGACCATTTGCAAATCTTTTATCAATCTGAAATTGGTAAGCGTTCCAAAGCTCCGATGAATATTCTAATTTAATGGTTGTTTCAGCCTGATCAATTAGTGAATTAAATGTTACCGTGTCTTGTTCAGGATTGTCTTGTTGTGGATGGAGTGGCAAATACAAGGAAACAATTGTGCCTTCGATTTTTTCTAAGGTTAGTAAGTCTTTGATTTTTTGTTTACGATCTTTTCTTGACATGAATTATCCCTCCAATTAAATTACCATCGGTTAACAGCTTGTCTTTTGAACAAACATAGTCTAAATCAGAGGGTTAAAAAAAGGTAATTTATGTTCTCCCAACTTGATAATGTTTTCAAACGAAAAGTCGTGAGGCGTCATTTATAGACAATAAAGCAAAGTGATTCTTAGACAGATTCGTGGTCATCTTTAAGAGCGAACCGAAAACTACGCCTTAATTGAATGTTTCAACTTACATGGACAGCCAACGGGTAGCGATGAAGTCGATTTAATCTCTAAAAGGGGAGACGCGGGTAATGAACGTGAAAAGTTAGTGTTAGGGCGCCGAGGTGATCGGAAATAGGTTGACTAATCTAAATATTGGAAGGATCACCTAATGCCCCGTTTGTTAACGGAATGGATATTAACAAAAAAACAATCACCCATTGTTCATGATGAGAACAGTGAGTGATTGTCGGTTAATTAAACGCTTTTGGCGGTTGTGTGCTGATGATTACTTGAGTTCAGTGGTTCTAATAATTGAAGTAAACTGTCATGTCTAACTGCATGGGGAATAAATGTCCGAATGTCATCCTCCGAAAAGCCAAATTGAACGATGGAACGGTCCGAATCAAAAATGATTGGAAAATGGAGCATGGATGGATTCTCAGCAATTGTGGTAAGTAAATCGTTTAGCGAAATGTCATCAATGCTATGGGTTTGCTTGAAGCGCACCATTGCTTTACTTTTCAGGGCAAGTAAATCATCGACGCCATTTTCAGAAGCGGCTAAAAATGATTTAAGTGGCAATTTTACCAACGTGGGGGCACTTGGATGAACCCGGTACTCCTTAACGGTAATGTGATGGTCTTTAAACCAGGTGACTGCACGTCTGGAAGGAAAATTTGATGGTATGGTATATAAACTAATCATAGTCCCTAACCTCGAATATAGTTTTTTGCAACTACATTGTACAAAACATTCCTTAACGTTACAAATGATTAGCGGGGCTAACGTAAATGATCGCCATTGACGAGCTTGTTGTTCGGGAGGACATCAGTCTCAACTTTTTTAATTAGGCGTAGTAATTCCAGCGTTTCATCGTGACCAAGAGCATTGGCCCACTGGTCGAAACGGGCCAGATGCCGTTTTTCGAGTTCATTGACAATGCGAAGACCATCGTCGGAGAGGGTGAGCTGCCGAACCCGGCGATCCTCATTACTCAATGATTGGTTAACAAGGCCACGCTTTAATAACGGTGAGAGTTGAATTGAGGTGCTGGCGGGCGCAACCTTCATAATCTGGGCAATTTTTCGGTTGGTTAATTGTCCGTTATCCCGAATGAGTTTTAGGATAAGCCAAGCGTTGTGGGACAACTGATATTGTTGATCGACGGTGGAAACAAACTCATCAATAAACTTTCCCATAAATAAAAATGCATTATTATACTGATCCATTAATTCTTTGTTGTCCATGGTAACTGCCTCCGAAAGGGTACGCCCGCCACTAGTTTAGTCTGGTCCAAAGCATCAATTGTCGTCGTCAACTGACGGTAAAGGAAGACACGGGATCCTTATTTAGAAAGTCATTATAGCGATTAACCGTGTTAAACACCGCTCATAAAAATCCAGATTCAAAAAAATTAAGAAACTAAATTGCCGGTGAAATTACCAGACCAACGGGTTAAAAATAACGTAGGAAATCAAAAAGCGATTACCTACGTCGTTTTATCTTGAATGTTAGTCCAGTTGGCCTAATCTTTGACAGGTGAATTGGCAATTTCGGTTCCGGCGTCTGGACCAGCATCTAACCGAATAATCCGGTCAACGCTGATGACCACTGCCGCAATCAAGTCGGGAAGCTTGTTATCGGTAGCAAACTGTTTTGCGTCGTCAAAAATCTTACCGTCCGTATAAATTGTAGCATGGCCTTCCACACGGATGCCCTTTAACCCGGGATAAGGATGCACGGCCACCGCAATTTTGCCGTTGTCCTGTAAATTTTGCCAGGCGTGGCGGCCAGTCTCTTCGTTATAGATCAAGTGCTCATCGTCTAAGACCCGCAGTGTACCCTTGGGACCAATCTGCGGATTCCCGTGCGCGTCCACTGTTGCGATAAACGGGAATGCCTTGTCGACTAATTCTTTCATTTCAGCGGTTAATTTTGCCATGAGCGATTCCTCCTGTTTATTGATGACCCAATTATAGAGGTGTGCAATCAAACAGACCAATTTTTGGACTTGAAATTATTGTTGACCGATTAAAAGCATAAAAGCACACTAGATGGGCCGACGTGATGATAAAAGCACCTTGGTTAGTGATGAAGAAATATAGCACTCTCGGGTTAGCAGCTTAGCGATTCAGTTGAGGAGGGTTAGTCATGGATGACACGGCGCAAACATTATTAGTTGCCATTGATGAATCGGCGCACGCCGACACGGTTGTGAAAGCGGCCATTCGCTATGCGGTCGATTTACGGATGAAAATCTTATTTCTCTTCGTGGTTGATGCCACGGGGTTCCATTTTGATGATGCTGATGGGAAGTTGAACCTACTCGTTCAAACAGAGCAACTGGCGGAACAAAAGAAGCTGACGGGTTACGTTGACCAGGCAAAAGCTAGCCGGGTTTTTGCCGCCGCTTCTAAAGTGATGTTGGGGAACCCGAAGGAAGAAATCATTGCGCAAGGAATGGACTCATCAATCTTTGCGTTGATGATCGGTGCGCAGGGGGCCAATGCAATTGACGCAAGTAGCCTCGGATCAACAGCCGATTTTTTGATTCACCATTTCAGCAAGACAGTTATTGTCGTTCGATAAATAGCGGTTCAAAGTGATAATTAAACCGGCGTTTCACCATTGATTCTTAATGGTGGAACGCTGGTTTGCGTTGGTTAGCTGGATTGATTGATGAGTCTGCCGGACAAATGTCAATTTTTCGCCGCCCGTCCAGAATTTGAAAATGGGCTTTTAGTGCGGTGGTATCGTTGGTCGTAAACTGATTTTGGGTAGTTTGCGAATCAATGCAAACTTGCCAGTGAAAAGGGAGTAACGCCAATGATTAAAGCAGCAATAATTGATGAACTCAATGCAGCTATTGAAACACAAGCCCATGTTCAAACGCTCAATCGAAACGTTTATCGTGCCTTTGGCTACGATTTAAGCACCATCTACATGTTGTTGCGGTTACAGCAAGCAACGGATGGCATTGAAATTGCGGTGCTGGCCAAAGCACTTAACATCAGTTCTTCGGCGCTATCACTGCGGATTAGTACCAATGTTCACTTAGGTCTCATTAGCGTTAAAAATGTTGCGAGGGATCGCCGGACAAAACGCGTTTTCCTGACTCAATTGGGTGAGCAAGCGACGCAAAAGTTTGGGACTCAATTGCACCACATCTTGAATAAGAATTGACGTAAGCGTCGAATAGCTGGCGGTTACAGTCATGACATTAGAACAAGTGGTGACTAAATAAGTAAACAATCAAGTATTTAAAAAAGTCATGATGTATGCTTTGTTGGATAAAGGGGGAGAAGCCATGAATTCAACAAGTCAAAGTGTGAAACGCTGGCCAATCATCGTCATTTTGGGACTGTTCTCGTTAGTGACTTCGTTATCTGGATCGAGTACAAATCTCGCGTTACCTAAAATGGCCGTTTCACTTGGTGTCTCCAGTAGCACCGCCACGTGGATCGTTCAAGTTGGCTTAGTGACGACGACCATTTTACTCGTTATGTTTGGTCACATCGGCGACATCACATCAAAGACATTAATCTTTTTATATGGCGGCGGGCTATTTATTCTGGGATCACTGATGACCGGGATCGCACTGGCGTTTTGGTTCGTTCTTCTGGGGCGCTTCATTCAAGCCATTGGATCTGCCATGATCATGGCGAACTCAATGGGAATCGTCACAGAAACGTTTTCAGATAATTCACGGGCTGAGGCGTTATCGGTAATTTCAATGTTTATTGCCATTGGGTCCATTTCTGGGCCAGCACTGGGTGGGCTGATTATGTCAATTTCATCCTGGCGCTGGATTTTTCTCTTCAACGTGCCCATTGGCATCATTATTTTAATCTTTGGTTGGCGAGTGTTGCCATTTACAAAAATTGATCGAACACTTGTCAAAACGGTGTATCAGCAGGCGGATTGGCGCGGGCAAAATGTCTTCACCATCGGAATTCTTCTCTTTTTCTCCAGCAGTTTATTTTTTAACACGCATACGCCAGTGGCCATGCTAACGGGGGTGGTGGCGCTCGTTTTAGGAAGTGTGATTACACTCTATAGCTTTAAAGTGGATGGCGAATCGAAAAATCCGTGGATCGATCCGACGATCCTTCATAATAAGGCGTTCATGGTATCGATCTTTGCGATGGCGCTGTCGATGCTGACAAACGCGATTTCTAACATTCTACTACCATTTTATTTACAAAGTTATAGCGGGTTGTCGCCGTTAGTAAGCGGTTTGATTATGGGCTTGCAAGCGGGCGTCATGCTGATTGTGACACCAATTGCAGGCGCACTTGCAGATCACTGGGATCGGATGAAGTTAACCATTATTGGCCTAGTTGTGCTGCTTATTTCGCAAATCGGTTATGCCGTTTATCCGCTCACCCTAAATTTGGTTATGATCATTTGGCCAATTGTTTTAAACGGAATCGGGATGGCACTGTTCCTTTCACCAAATAATGCCATTACGATGTCATCTGTCAGTTCACGCTTGTCGGGTGTCTCGGGTTCATTCAATTCATTTGCCCGGACGATCGGGATGACGGTCGGCATTAGTTTCGGGTCAACATTATTGTTTGCCCAATTACCAAACGTGAAACACGTTAGTCAAGCGCTGGGGATGACCTTTGTTGCGGCCTTTCAACGGGTCTTTTGGTTTGCAATTTTCATTTCGGTGCTTGCACTACTGATCGTGCTTTATCGGGCTAGATCAGCCAAGACAGTTGGACAAGATTCACCGAAATAGTGCTGAAATTAAGAGTGCTCACCGTGTTTTTGATAATCCTTGGACGGGTTGTCAAAACATGGTGAGCGCTTTTGTTGATTACAGCGATGTGGTGGGCGCAACGATCGTGCCGAACCGATCCTTCCAAATGCTGGCGTGGTGGGCCTTGATTTGTTCGGCGGAGAGAAGGGCAGAATCGCAAGTGGTAATGCCATCTAAAAGGATCGAGACGGTGAAGCCGAGGTGAAAGGCGACCCGAATGGTGGTATCGACGCAGAATTCAACCTGAGCACCACAGATTTCAATGTGTGTCAGCTGATTCATGTTAAGAAAGTCATTGAGACCGGTTTGATAAAACGAATCGGGGCGTGTTTTGATGAAATAAGTATCTGAACCCTGAGCGTCAATGTCTGAAAACAACTGCCAACCAGCTGACGCCACTTCCATACCAGGCTCGGTGTGTTGAATGAAAACGATTGGTTTGTGGTCGGCCCGGTATAAGTTGATCCGCTGATTAATGACGGCAACTGTTTGAGTTCGGTGGGCAATGTCTTGTAAACCAGCTTGCATATCGATAATAATGAGTGCGTCAGCCATGAAAAGACTCCTTTGTGGGTGGATGAAATGACAACAAATTCGGGTTAATCGAGATCCTTTAGTAATTGCGTAACTGCTGAAGTGACCTCTTCATCAACGGTCTTGTGATCCAAAAGGTCCACGATTTGAGTGGCAATCAATAAATCATTTTGTTCATGTGATGTTTCCGCAATAAAGAAGTAGATTTTGATAAAGATTTCAAGTTGGTGACCAGCGTCAGCGTCACCCTGTAAGGCCTGATGGGTGATGTGCTTAATTGACGTGGCAAGTTTTCGTTCCCGACGTTTTGCCGTTCTAGCATTAGTAATGGTGGGTAAAAATAGTGCTGTACAGACGGCTAGTATTTCCGCAGCGGCGGTGACCCATTCGGAAAGTGGTCCGATTTCCATGAGGAAAAGCTCCTTTCAAAAAGCAATGTTTGATTCACATTATACGCCATGAGCGGATGAAACCTAGTGACACCTAGATAGAAGACACTAGTGTTTAACTATTAAGAATAAATGAGACGGCGTTTAACGCCTACTCGATAGCATAAGGCAAGGTTGTATTAATGCTCGACATTAAGGTTCCACAACAGTATGATTAAATGAAAATAAAATGAGAACACGGGCTGTATGTAAGAACTTAGAACGGAAGAAGGCTGTCTGAATGAACCTTAAATCACCACTCTTTAACTATGACGCCAATTCAAATAGTGTCGTATCGCCAACCGAAGATCCTGAATTTACGGGGTTTGCGAAATGCTTATTTGCCTTTGTGGAGGACAAGGATTTACAAAACTTCTTTGAGGATTATGACGTTGAACAGGTCTTTCAATTCGAGAACATTACGAAACAGTTTCCGATTTGGCGTCTCACAATTGAAAATGAAGCAATCATGGTTGCGCAGGCACCACTTGGAGCGCCCGCTGCGGTGCAGTTTTTAGATTATTTAATTGGGCATGGTGCCAAGCAAATAATCAGTTTAGGCAGTTGCGGCGTACTGACCAAGCGACCAGAAGCAGCGTTCTTGGTTCCGTTTACGGCATTACGCGATGAGGGAACCTCTTATCACTATCTTCCGGCGGCACCGACGATTGAACTTAATGAAACCATGCAAACAACAATTGAACGCCAAATCAATCGGACTGGTCGGACAACGAGCCGCGTCAAGACATGGACAACGGATGCGTTCTTTCGCGAGACTCAGGCCCTGATTGAAGAATACCGGGCGGCGGGGTACGAGACGGTCGAAATGGAGTGTGCCGCGCTGGCTGCTTGCGCTGAATTTCGGCAGGTTGCGTTTGGTCAATTTTTCTTTACGGCTGATAGTTTAGCGGATAGTAATAATTATGATAAACGCGGTTGGGGTCTTTCGGCACGCCAAGAGGCCTTACAAATGGGCTTAGCGATCTTGTTACATTTGGAATGATATGGGGCCGTAAAACGGAATCAGGGGCATCTTAAAAAACGAAGCACAAATGAAAAGCCCGCCAGATGGCAGGCTTTGCGAAAACTATTCAATGATCAATTCTTCAGTCCATTTCTCATTTGTAGGCTCCTTTGTGTCGTTCAGCAAGCCAATGGTTAGTTCGCCAAAGTAGTCATGCGCCCCATTTTTCAATTCAGATGGATTTAGTTTGAATGCTAACTCATTGTTAGCCCGGACAACTAATTCGTTGATGTGGCGACCGTAAGGAATGTCGACGTGAAAATAGATTGAGCCTAAACTTTCGTGGCCGACCGGTGAGTCAGCGACCAACTTGATCCAGAATTCCGGACCATAAGGTTTTCCACTAGGGGAGACCACTTTAAAGGTTGCGGTTTTTCCAGCACGAATGATTTCCGGGAAACTATCAACCCGATTTTTAGGATAAACATAGCGGTCACTAAGTAAGAGGTCCTGCTTAGTGGTGTTTTTTACGACTAACTGTGTTGTCCAATCTGCCATAGGCGAATGCTCCTTTGTATGAGGAATTTGTGTCCCATGCTGGCCAGCTGTGAGGACACTTTGTAGGTTACACCGCGCGTGAAAACGCAACAAAAAATCTGCTTTAAAAGCTGCACTAGTTGAAATGCCTGAGTGGTTGAAAAGTTTGATTTAGATAATAATCAAGTGAAGCTGTGAGGTATAATGATTTTGTAAATAAATCATAAAGAATGAGGGTGTCCTGGTTGGGCCCACTACCGTCATTACATGAAGTTGTTGGTGTTCTACTAGCGATAAATTGTGTCTACATTTGCTTTCACTTAGTTTATTGGCATAACCACCGGTTTAGACAATGGCTCAATCACTTTTCACGAGCCGAAATCTTTGATCGGGTGTTTTTGGCGATCTTTATTTTTCAACATGTTACGGGAATTTTGTACGGTCTATATCGTGGAATAGGGCGTTAACGCGATGGCAATTGTAATCATCATTATCACAGCTGGACTAATTACCGGAATGCTCATGAAGATAACCGACCGGAAATCGCTGAATTTAAATGTGATTTTTGTGGTTGGCACAGTTATTGCGGCAATTGTGGTTTACCTTGTCAATGAAGTTTTAAGGTGGCGTGGATTTAGTCGCACGTTAAAGAAAAGCCAAGCGTACTCCTTGATATCAAGGAGTGTGCTTGGCTTTTTCGATGCAAAAATGATTCTGTAAGAGCGATGAGTAACCGTGCAAAGATCGGTTGTGAGACCTCATTTAGTTCAATTGGGCAATGTGTCTGTTGGTTAGTTGTTGATATTGTAAATAGAGTGCTGTGAACCGTGAATCACTTTTAGCTTCCCATGGTTTAGGGCTTCCGGCAAAATGCAGGATAACGGTCTGCTGCATAACCCAAGCAAGCGTGTGTTCGCCCATGCTGCGGATTTGATACGTCATAAATTGACGTGTGTCATAATTCCAAATTTCTTCAGGAATTTCGACGATGTGGCTGTGATATAAGTGATTAAGGACGTCTTGATCTGGTAAGAGGAGCTGGTCATGATAGGTTTCGATGGTCTGCTGAATCGCACTCGCTTGAATAATTTGCCGGGTTTTGTTCAAATCCATTAAGAGCACACCAGTGTTGTAATACTTCCCCTCAGTATTGAGCCGTAAATTATTGATTGGTGTGACAGCATCAAGCAAACCGGTGTGAGAGGCGGCCGCCATCATTGCGTCACCCAAATCAAAGGTCCACAGGGGTGAAAGGTCATTAATAATCAAGGTGTCAGGGTCAAGATAAATAATGCGACTCACATCATCTGGCAAGAAGTCACCAGCGAGTAAACGAAAGTACATTTCTGATGGATAATCATGGATTGTCGTAATCTTTTGCGTGTCAAAGACCTGATCAATTTGAATGGCAGTGAAGTGCCAGTTGAAACTCTGTACAAACGTTGATAATTCCTGAATTTGCGCTGGAGTAATTGTTTTATGGAGTAAATAGATGTGAAATTCATAAGCACGGTTATTGGCCGCCAAGGATGTCAACGCGGTCTTTAGCGGCATAAGATAATTTTGATTTAGCGTGACTAGGATATTGATCAGTGACATGAGTGAGGCTCCTTCTGAAATGAGTTGATCCAATTGAATTGTAGCATAATTGAAAAAATAACAGGGTGAGGAGCGGTTGAGCTAGGTTATAAGTCAATTAAATGATAAACAAGCACTTTGAATTTCAATGGCTATTTTTATTCCGTCTTATGGCCGGTTACTATGATAATTAGGGGCTGGTTTTATTGCAGTCGAGTATACGTTTCGCACAATTTAATTGTGCTGTGCTACTCTTGTTGGGTGGTACTCTTAAATTTCAAGACCTCAGAAAGGAGATAAATAAAGATCCTCAAGAAAGCTGCTTCGAGGCCTTTAGTAATATGGTTCTAAACAATAGTAAAGGAAGTCATCATCATGTCAAAATATTATAAGGTGTTTGTTACATGGCTTGTGTTTATTGCGTTAGTTCTTACCGAAAACTATTGGACACCAGCAGGATTTCTCAAGAATCCAGCAGTTTCGATTATTTTTGATGAAATAATTCTTATTTTGGTTGTTGTTGCTTTAAATGTTTTTTGGCTCAAACAAGAAATAAGCATTAAACCAACTGTATCGATTAAAGAGCAATTGGCCGTTACCTGGTTGCCTTTGGTTGCGTACTTGTTTTTAAACATTACCGCCGTTTCTTTTCTTTCACATATTGGTCGCAGTAAGCCAATTGGAACATTATTATTATTCTATGCAGCGGCAGTTTTGGTGGGCATAGCCGAAGAATATCTTTTCAGAGGGCTAATCATTTCGACAATTTTGTCATCATTCAATAAAATTACGTATAAAAGTGTTATGTATGCCGCGATTATCTCTAGTTTGACCTTTGGTCTAACGCATGGCATTAATCTTACAAGCCAAAGTGTTTTGGCAACAGTGGTTCAAGCGGCTTCGGCGGCTATGACTGGGTTCTTGTCAGCGGCCATCTTGCTACGGACTGGTAGTATTTTATGGCCAATGCTTTTTCACGCAATGAATGATGGTATGACGTTTATTGCGGCTGGAATTGGGGACAGCAAGATTGTTTCACTTAGCCCTGTTTACTTAGTTCCTTTATTATTAGGATTTTGGTTGTTACGTAGATCTAAATTCTTTGATAAAAATGGAGATTCAACTGAGTCTTTTACGAACTTTTCGAGAAAAATAACCGATCACATTTCTAACTAAAGTTCCAAAGAAAGGCTCTAACTTCCTAATGTTGTAGGAAGTTAGAGCCTTTTTGTGATTAATGATTCCGTTTCTTAATTACAAATAAGGTGGTGACACCAGCTAAGATGATAATGCCAATGATGCTGGTTGTGTAACCAATTGCACTGGTACTTGGTAAGCTCGCGTGATGAGATGCATCATGTTTGCTAGTTTGTTGCGTTGGGGTGTTTGATGAGTTATTGCTTGAAGAATCTTCTTTGACAAGGGTAGCAACGATTGATTGACCATTACTGCTTTGTGAATTTGATTGACTAGCAGCTGATGATTGGCCGTTCGAAGTTACGATTGAGCTCGATGAAGAACTCCCAGAGACGCTTGAACTATCTGCATTACTGGGATTTGACGAAGAACCGTTTGAAGCGATAGAGGAACTTGATGAGCTTGAGCTTTCGGAATTTGATGAAGCGATAGGGTTATAAGTGATGGTCACAACGTTAGCACCTGCTCCATCCTTATCCACTTTGTATGAAGTGGGTTGATTAGATGAAATCGTGTAGCCAGCAAATGTTGGATGATCAATCGTAATTGTCTGATTGAACTTGGCCGCAATTGTCTTAGAACCGAGCTGTTTTCCCTCGACTGAAACATAATTAATCATCACTGATTCTTCGTTTGGCACTAATACGGTATTCAAAAAGTTTTCTGTACCGTTCCACTCCGGCTTAACGGTAAGGCCGCTATTATAGCTGTATCAATATAATCGTCAATGATTGTAGCACCAGGAAGACTATCAATGGCTGCTTTGTAAGAAAATGTTGCACTAGGAAACGAGGGATTCGTATTATCAATGATACTAGATTTATCGTTATCAATTGTGTATCCATTTTTTGATACATGAATGAGGGGAAAGGGCTGTCCCGCGGCAAAATGTTGAGAAATGGGAGAAAAGGTAACACTACCATCTTCAGATTTCCAAGTATAGGTTACGGTGAAACTATTGGGATCGGGAGCTGCCGATGCAGGAATCGTTAGGCCTAAAGTAATAATGAACATCAAGATAGAAAAAGCATTTCGAAAGGCTTTTGAATGTTTCATTTTAACCATCCTCCTGAGGATGACGTTTGTATACTCGGATTTTAGCATACCAACGCAGACTGAAAGAAGCGTTATTACTTCTTATGTGAAGGGTAGTTCACTGGGACGCCGCTCCTCTTTAGTAATCCGTGGCTCAATTCGTTTCATCGTTGACGGCCACTTGGCTTCTCCAAATGCGTTGAACTCAAACACCAGTTGTGTTTGAGTGCGAATGTCTTTAATGAGATCTTCCAAATAGTAAAGTTCGTAGGTATCTACAACACAAATAGGGATTGAACGTGTCCGCCGCCCCTTGTGTGTTATTAACATGAAAAAGTTGTAGGCTTTGTCGTACTTATCGTTTGCAACCTGAATATGGTACTGACATCCTGGCACTCGCGTAAACAGTCGGTTGACACCTTCCATTATCTTTTTAACATCTTTATTCATAGTGAATTACTTTCCTTAAGCATTACCGTTACCCAACTCTTAAATAGCCATTGCCTCGTTTGATGATTAAATTATACGAACGAACGTTTGCGACGACGAGGCAAAATGTTAGTTACTTTTGCGAAAATATCAATCTCCAAAATTGTGAAGAAGAACAGTGTAGGGATTAAATTTCTTCAATCGTTCATGTACTTGGTATACCTATTTTCCGTAAATTCACACACCTCAAAAGAGGCTTGCGCAAAATTTGCGCAAAATGTTTTTTTATTTCAGTGAT
This sequence comes from Furfurilactobacillus entadae, assembly GCF_045862745.1. Taxonomy (NCBI): domain Bacteria; kingdom Bacillati; phylum Bacillota; class Bacilli; order Lactobacillales; family Lactobacillaceae; genus Furfurilactobacillus; species Furfurilactobacillus entadae. The sequence continues at coordinate 17,559 of NZ_BQXN01000006.1, forward strand.
TATTCAGTGATTGGTCAAAATCAAAAAAAATAAGCCAAGCCCATGATATAAAAGGGTTTGGCTTACTTTTTTCTCTTCTTCGTGACCGTTCAATAACGGGTCAAAAAGGAGACGACAGGATTTGAACCTGCGCGCCCGCTATAAACGGGTTCGACGGATTTCGAGTCCGTTGCATTACCGCTCTGCCACGTCTCCAAAAGTACTTAATTAGTATAGCATAAATTGCCGGACTGACAAGCATTGTGAGGGGATAAAGTGAGCGGGTAATGAATTAACTAATTGAATTCGATCTCAGTCATGGATTCTTCAATGTCTTCAAAGACGTGGTTGCCTTCAATAAACGTTCGCCACGCGTGATCATCGTTCACGTTACTCCCGAGAGCAGCGGCAATTCGGTTATAAATGTTCTCGAGGACGGGAACAAACATTTTATCGACGGCCCGGTCGAGTTGGGTGTCATTCCATTGTTTTGCCGCTAACCGTCGTTGGTTACGCGCCTGTTGAAAGGCGAGGGCCTGTTCATAGTAAATTGGCCAAATGTTTGAGTTATTTTCAAGATAAGTCTTAAACGTTTCGTGATCCATACTGAAACCCCTTTAGCGAATGTACGTTCGCATTTATTTAGTTTCCATTCTAATCCTGTCCCGTCCTGATAGCAATAACGAGTTTGATTGACGAGGGGATTATTATGAGCGCCTTAAAAAGTAGCCATGCCGAGCCAGTGATGTTTGACTGTTAAGCAAACAGCGGTTAAAGTTAACTCAACAATTAACGACTTAAACTGGTTTTAATTAAGACAGAATAAGGATGGCAACTCATGAACGTTGGAATTGATAAAATGGGGTTCTACACACCGCATTACGTACTGGACATGACGGATCTCGCCAATGCGCGTGGTGATGAGCCGGCGAAGTATCACATTGGCATTGGGCAGTCAGAGATGGCGGTCGTGCCGGTGACACAAGACGTCGTCACAATGGCCGCAAACGCTGCTGCTCAGGTGCTTGACGATACTGATCGTGATCAAATTGATCTGATTTTATTCGCGACTGAATCAGGCATTGATAATTCGAAGGCCGCGGCAGTTTACGTTCAGCACTTGTTAGGGCTGACTGAACACACCCGGGCAGTTGAAGTAAAGCAAGCATGTTATTCAGCGACCGCAGCGTTGCAACTGGGTCGTGATTACCTGGTAGCCCATCCTGACCGGCGTGTCTTAGTTCTGGCGGCGGATGTGGCCCGGTACGGGTTGGAAACGGCTGGAGAAATCACGCAGGGCGGCGGCGCGGTTGCCATGGTGATGAGCACGGAGCCCACAATCATGGCAATTGAAGCGGACAGTATGTATTTAACACGTGATGTTATGGATTTTTGGCGGCCAGTTTACGCGACGGAAGCACGGGTTGACGGGCATTATTCAGCCAACATTTACATCGATTTTTTCCAGGATGTCTGGCAACGATTTAAAACGCAATTTGATCAATCGGCGATGGATTTTGATGCATTTCTCTTTCATTTGCCGTTTACAAAAATGGGACTTAAAGCGTTGCGAACGGTTTTACCAGAAGTGGATGACACACAGGCGACGAAACTAACGACGAACTTTGAGGCCGCCCGTGAATGGAACCGTCATGTGGGGAATCTATACACGGGTTCTTTGTACCTGAGCCTGCTGTCACTATTAGCAAACGGTGAGCTCGCTGCTGGTGCCCGTTTAGGACTCTTTAGTTTCGGCTCCGGGGCAGAAGGTGAGTTTTATACTGGCCGACTGCAACCAGATTATCGCCAGGGGTTCAATAAGGCAGCGATTACGGAACTACTTAATAACCGGACGCCGGTTGATGTGGCCACATACGAAGCGCTATTTTCAGATCAATTGCCAACCAACGGCACGGATCGGGAGCTTGATATCAGTGCGGACCCAGCCCAATTTGTGTTAACAGGCATTAAGAACGAACAGCGCCAATATTTAAATCGTGGTTAATGAAAACGGTGGTCCTACGGGATTGCCGTTTTTTGGATGAAAAAAGTCCTGTCGATCAAGGATGATCAACAGGACTAAACGGAACGGTGATTATTTAATGAAGTTCGTGACAGTTTTACCGTTTTTTGCACTATACAAAACCTTGCCTGATTGGTCCGGGCTAACCATGGCCAGGGTGTAATCGTCCTTCAAGGATTTACTGATGTTGGCGGATGAGGCCCGTAAATGGTCTGTCATGGTTGGCCATTTAGCTTCCTCAGCGTCACTTGGCGTTTTTTCTAACTCCTCCAGAGCTTTAACGGCATCCTTATTGGTTGGATGAATGGTGTATGTCTTTGTGTCAGCGTCAAGTGTAACGGTACCAAGACTACTGAAGGCATTTGCCAGTTGTGATTTAACCTGGCTCTGTGCGTTAGCGGTTGCCGCACTCTTCTGGCCGGCCGTTTCACCATCAATGGCAGCTTGGTTCGGATTGAATACCGAGGCAGCTTTGGTTAATGCTGCCTTAGTGGTCGAACTGCTGGAAGATGACTGCATGCTCCATGAACCATGGTGGTGCCAGACGGGGAGCTTAACGACGCCGTAACCAGTAATGAGGGCAAAGACGACGACTAATAGGGTGGCAAAACGCCAAGTTCCGTAAGACTGAATTGAGTTGAGCAGGTAAAAAACGGCAAGGACCAACGCGATGCCACCGAAAACGGCCAAAAAGATCATGATTATTCCTCGATTTCATTGGGTAATGTTGTCTTTTAAGTGTACCATTGTGGCCGCCACCGAAAAAGGGGCCATTAATGAATTGAGTGGTGGAAATTAGTGATAACCGTATGTGAAACGGAAAATTGTGGGCAATGTTTCGATTTAGATTCATAAATGGTGAATCGATTGCCATTATCATGAGGATTTACTAAAAAATATGAATGAGTTTTCGGAATCACGGTGACAATGTTCGCTAATCGAGTATACTGAGAATACTACTTGAGGAGGAACACACACGTGAAATCAATTTACTTAGCAAGTCCTTTTTTTGATGAAGAACAAATTGACCGGGTTAAGCGCGTTGAAGCAGCCTTAGCCGCCAACGCAACTATTGGGGATGTCTTTAGCCCCCGGAAGTCGCAGTTTCCCGAATTGACCTTTGGGAGTCCTGAATGGCAAGAAACGGCCTATAACCATGACTTAGAAAACCTTAACGGGTCCGATATTGTTGTGGCAGTGTCTGACTTCACTGAAGATTCAGTTGATAGTGGGACGGCGTTTGAAATTGGTTACGCCGTGGCTAAGGGCAAGCAGGTAGTTTTACTTCACGAAAAGGATAGCCTTGTTAACTTAATGTTGGCTAAGGGGGCAGTGACTTACGTGACAACGGCTGAAGCCATTGCAGATCTTGATTTTGATGCCTTACCAAATCAAGCCTACCCAGGCGAAGTTCAATAATCAGTAAAAAAATCCCTGAACGGCTAACTGCGTTCAGGGATTTTTGTGTGGTTAAATAATGCTAATAAACAGAGTCACGGTAGAGGCCAACAACCTTACCTAAAATGGAAACTTGGTTAAGAATGATGGGCGCCATGTGATCATTTTCTGGCTGAAGCCGGTAGTGATCGGATTCCTTGAAGAATCGTTTACAAGTGGCTTCATTTTCGTCAGTCATCGCAATGACGATGTCACCATTGTCTGCATTTTGTTGGCGGCGGACAATGACCCGGTCACCAGTCAAAATGCCCATGTTGATCATACTGTCACCACGAATGGTGAGCATGAACAAGTCGCCATCATATTCGGTTAATTCTGGGGGAATGGGGAAGTAGTCGGTTGCGTCTTGAACCGCTAAAATGGGTTCCCCAGCAGCGACGACACCCAGAACCGGAATCTCATTAGGGGTCGTTGAAATGCCGAGGGCGGTTAGACCAGCGTCCGTTAGTTCAATGGCCCGGGGTTTTGTTGGATCTTTAACCAGGAGGCCCTTTTTTTGGAGTCGGTCAATGTGACCGTGAACGGTGGATGTTGACGATAACGCAACCGCTTCACCGATTTCACGGACCGTTGGCGGGTAACCTTTTTCGTTAACCCGGTCATAAATGAACTGGAGAACAGCCATTTGCTTCGTTGCAGCACCTTTTGCCATGTTTACACCTCGTTATTAAATGTCGTCGCCATGGGTCTTGTACACCACAAACGGGTGGCCGAAAATGGTGCCCATGATGGATCGGAAACGCCGAGCGACGCTTTTTGTTATTTAAAACTTAGCATATTTTACGAACAGGGTCAAACAAATGTTCGCTACATTGCAAATCTTTTCCTCTTTTGGCAATAATCTTGTATAATAGCTGTCAAAGCTGAATTAAGGAAGTGACTGAATAATGGAACCAGAAAAATTGCGTGCTCGGATTAACGAATTAGCTCAGAAAGCAAAAGATGGCGGACTGACTGAGGACGAACAAGCCGAACAAAAAAAGCTCCGCGAGGAATTCCTTGCAAACTTCCGGAAATCATTCCGTTCACAAGTTGAGATGATGCAGGTCTTCGATAAGAATGGTAATGAAGTGACACCGGAAAAGGTTCGCCAAGTTCAACGTGATAAAGGCTTGCGTGACGATTAATTAACGTTAATGAAGATTTTTTCGGTTAAAGGGTTTTCATCCGCCGATTAGTTGTGTAGTATAATAAGATGTATTTTATTTAAACGTAAAGGAGGGGTATTTGATGTCAACAGGGTTGTGGATCTTACTTATTATCGTAGCGGCAGTGGCTGGCGTTGTCGGCGGCTTTTTCTTTGCACGCCGTTACATGCAAAACTACCTTAAGAATAATCCTCCAATTACTGAAGAGATGTTACGGACAATGATGTTGCAAATGGGGCAAAAGCCTTCTGAAAAGAAGCTTAAGCAAATGCTTGCTACCATGCAAAGTCAGGCACGTAAAGGTTAATTCATGTAATTAAAGTAACGGATAGGATTATTCCTATCCGTTTTTTTGTCGTTTCATTTGAATTGAGAGAGGTTGGTGAGTTATGGCAATTTTTAGAAAGTTGGCCTGGTATTTTAAAACGGAACGGCGGCGCTATTTACGGGGTGTTCTTGGGTTATTGATCACGGCGCTCCTTGGCGTTATTCCACCCCGGATCCTCGGGGATTTAGTTGATTTGATGGGGAAACGCCAATTGACAGGGTCCCGGTTAGCACTGGACCTTAGCCTCATGGTTGCTGTGGCGTTAGGTGCTTATGCCGCCCGCTTTTTATGGCGAACGTCGATTTGGGGCGGTGCGGCAAACCTTGAACGAACGCTGCGGGAACGGTTGTACTGGCACTTTATGCAGATGGACGCGAGCTTTTATCAGCGTTACCGGACCGGTGATTTAATGGCTCATGCAACAAACGACCTTTCTGCCATTCAGCGAGTGGCTGGTGGGGGGATCTTGCAGTTTGCAGATTCCGTCATCACAGGGGGAACAACGTTAATTGCCATGCTGGTGCTTGTTAACTGGCGGCTAACGATTCTGGCTGTGTTACCACTGCCGTTGATCGCAGTTGTTGCCCGGTATTTGGGAACAAAGATTCACGTGGCCTTTGGTGAATCACAGGCCGCGTTTTCTCGGCTTAACAATAAGGCCCAGGAAAGTATCGAGGGAATCAAGGTCATTAAAACACTTGGTCAGGAGCAACAAGACGAAGCAGACTTTGAAACTCAAGTGAAGCAGACGATCGCCATTAATCGGCGAACTAACCGGCTAGACGCACTTTTTGATCCATTAGTCACAATTATTATTGGTCTTTCCTACGTTGCGACAATCATTTTAGGCGGTCGGTATGTGACAACTGGCGTAATCTCGCTGGGGCAGCTGGTGACTTTTATCGCCTACATTAGCATGCTGATCTGGCCAATGTTTGCCATTGGTCAGTTATTTAACACGATGGAGCGGGGGAATGCGTCGTACGACCGGGTTAATACATTGTTGCATGAGCAGTCCAGCATCGTCGAAAAGACGGCGGGGTTATCTGCGCCCGCCCACGGCGAATTAACGTTTAATATTGATGCCTTTCATTATCCTGATGAAACGGGCAACCAATTGACTGACGTTCACTTCACGTTGCCCGCGGGTCAAACACTTGGCTTAGTGGGCCGTGTGGGGGCGGGGAAGTCATCCGTTATGCGGCTGCTACTCCGTCAGTTTGATGCATACACCGGTGAAATTACGATCGGTGGTCATGACATCCGCAACTATACATTGGATGCCTACGTCGGTGTTTTGGGCTATGTGCCTCAAGATAGTTTCTTGTTTTCGTCAACGATTCGCGAAAACATCGCGTTTGCTAAACCACAGGCGACCCAGGCAGAAATTGACGCAGCGGCGCACATTGCCGCGTTTGACGTGGAGATTGCAACCATGCCGAATGGTTATGATACAGAAGTTGGTGAGGGCGGTGTATCCCTATCGGGTGGGCAAAAGCAGCGGTTAGCCATTGCACGGGCCCTGTTAGTTGACCCAGAAGTGCTAATTTTGGACGACGCGTTATCTGCGGTTGATGCGAAAACGGAAGCGCAAATTTTAGAGCGGTTACGAGCTGCCCGAAACGGAAAAACGACGATTATCGCAACCCACCGTTTGAGCGCGGTCGTGAACGCTGACCAGATTCTTGTGTTAGCCGATGGACACGTTGCCGAGCGTGGCGATCACGCAACGTTAGTGAAAGCGCACGGTTGGTACGAACGCATGTATGAACAACAACAGTTAGCGGATGCGATTGGAGGTGGCAATGCTTAATGGCAGAAAATAAACAATCAGCGTGGCATAAAAGCATGACCATGAAAGAGCAACGAACGGTGATCAAACGGTTATTGCCATATGCAGCACCATATAAGTGGTCCTTCATTTGGGCAATCGTCTTTGCGTTTATGGTTAGCCTTGTGAACGTGGCATTACCAAAATTAATGCAGACTTACATGAATCATTATTTACGGGTGAACAACGCTGGTCTCCGGGTAGTCTTGTTCTTTGCTGGCTTTTATTTTTTGGGCACGTTAATCAAAGCATTATTTCAATTTTCACAAGAATTTTTGTACGCAATGGGTGGCGAGTACATGCTGGAAAATGTGCGGGTGAAGCTTTTTCGAAAGTTACATTCACTGGGCATGAGCTACTTCGATCGGGTGCCAGCGGGTTCGATTTTATCGCGCCTCACAAATGACACGATGTCCTTTCAAACCTTTTGGTCCTTATTTTCCGCAGCAATTATTGCGCTGTTTTCTGTGGTGACGTCACTATACGCGATGTTTACCACAAATGTGACCGTGGCGTTTGCCGTGCTGGCCTTTCTTCCGGTGCTGTTGTTTGTGATTTGGTACTATCAGCACTTCAGTAGCCGGGTTTACCGGGCCATGCGTGAGCGTTTGAGTGAGCTCAACGCAACACTGGCGGAGTCAATCAGTGGAATTAGCGTCATTCAGGATTTTCGTCAGGAACGCCGGATGAACGCTGCGTTTGACGAAACTAACGAAGCTTATTACGGGACGCGTAAAGCGATGATTCGAATTAACTCATTACTGTTGAGTCCCGTCATTCAGTTGCTGTTCGCATTGAGTGAAGTGGCCGTTTTGTGGTTGTTTGGAATCAATGCGATGGATCACTTCGTTTTGGCGGGGACAATTTATGCGTTTGTGCTGTATTTGGATAATTTATATAATCCGATGTCCACGATGATGGACTCACTGTCTGATTTTCAGGATGGAATCGTTGCGGGTTCCCGGATTTTGACCGTGATGGATGATCAGACACTTGCACCACAGCAACATCCGGTGGCTGGCGCGAAGATCACCCGTGGTGAAATTGAATTCCGGCACGTGAACTTTAGTTATGACGGCGTTCATGATGTGCTACACGATGTGTCATTTACGGTTAAACCAGGGCAAACGGTGGCCTTAGTTGGTCATACCGGCTCGGGGAAATCATCGACCATCAATGTCTTAATGCGTTTCTATGAATTTGGTTCAGGACAGATTTTGATCGATGGCCGCGACATTCGGGAGTACGACATGGCGGAATTGCGGCGGCAGTTTGGGTTAGTGTTGCAGGATTCATTCATGTTTTACGGCGACATTGCCTCAAACATTCGAATGTTTGATGACAAAATCAGTGATGACCAGGTGGTCGCAGCGGCGCGTTTCGTTTCGGCGGATCAGTTTATCGACCGGCTTCCCGGGAAGTATCATGCAAAGGTGATCGAACACGGGACCAGTTATTCCGGTGGTCAACGTCAATTGATCTCATTTGCCCGGACGGTGGCACATGATCCGAAGGTCCTGATTTTGGATGAGGCAACAGCGGACATTGATACGGAGACGGAGACGTTGATTCAGGACGGTTTGAAGAAACTACAGGCCGGCCGGACAACCATTGCCATTGCACACCGGTTGTCGACCATTCGGGAGGCAGACCAGATCTTAGTATTGGATGCAGGCCGAATCGTTGAACGCGGGACGCATGCTGAACTCTTGGCGCAGGGTGGCCGGTATTACGATATGTATCAGTTACAAACGGCGAGCGATGCGGAGCACCGTGATGCGTTGTTAGACCAGGAAACGGAATCAATTGATGTTAACCGTGACTAAAAAGTCGCCACTCAGCTAATTTGCTGAATGGCGACTTTTTGTGATTGACAATTATTGCAATCGGTCTAAGCGTAATGGTCGATGATTGCTTTCAATGTTTGGGCCGCCCCTTTTTTACCAGTGCCCTTTTCGTAATAGGCGTTGAACCGTGGGTCGGTAACATACATGGCTGCCAGGCCCTTGTGTGCTTCGGGAGAGTACTGACCATATCTGGCCAGGTCATCGTCAAAAAAACCTTGTGCAGGTCGAAAATGGCCTTTGCGGCAGGCTGGTCGAAATCATGTGTCCCAACTAATGGTTGAAGAGCTGTAAGAATTTCCTGAGTTAACTGTTGTAAATGAGTTGATTCTTCTTCAGAGAAGGCATTGAATTTTTGATTGCTCCGGTTAATTACGTCGGTTCCGTATTGTTTGCGAATCTCTTTGCCGTATTGGTCTTCGTTATCACTGATTGCCTTTGTTTTAAACGCTGCGAATTTTTCTGTATCGGTCATGATTGACACGCCTTTCATGGTTGCGAGTGTTTGGTTTAGCGAGGTAAGTAGATTAGTTAACCGAGCCTGTTCAGCAATAATTTTTATGCGTTGCTCATTTAAAGCCTGATATTGGTCTGCTTCGGATGATTGTAAAATGATTTTGCTTAACGGCAAGTCAAATAATCTTAAAAACATGATTTTTTGTAGTTGGTTAACTGCGGTTTCGTCATAATAACGATAATTATTTTCCGGGTGTCGTTGTGCCGTTAGCAGACCCTTTGTTTCGTAAAAACGTAAGGTTCTTGTTGAAATACCGGCTAAGTTTGCTAGTTCCGTTACTGAATAGGTCATCGATAGTATCTCCTCACTTACAAGATAAATAATAAACGTTGACGTAGCGTTAAGGTCAAGTGGTTAGAAAAAAGCTGTTACTGATTATGCTTGTTTGCACAATCAGTAACAGCGGGGGTGAAAGTCATTAAATTTTACCGATGCGATTGATCATCAGTTGCTTTATCTTGCAATTGTTCAAGATTGTCAGCGTCTTTTGCCGCGGTTTCTTTTTCCGTTGCCTGTTTAGTTTGGTACGCGTCATACATTTTTTGGTTTGGATCAACGTAGTGGAAGTTAGGGTCAATTTCTTTATCCAGGGCGTCAAATGCGGCTTGTAACTGCTGGTCGATCTGTTGTTGACCAGCAGCGTCCGTTTTGAATTTTTGGTCGATCATGATGGGGTCACCAAAACTAACGGTGACCCGTTTACGTGACAGGAGGCCCCGGAAGGTTAGCGGGCCCTGGTACACAGTGGGAACCAAAGGCACACCAGCTAATTTGGCAATGACCACGGCGCCACCCTTTAATTCGCTGGAGTGGCGGGTGCCAGACGGAAAGATGATGGTTGACAATTCACCTTGCTTTAGAAGTTTCACGGGGGTCTTGATGGCCGATGGGCCGGGGTTGTCCCGGTCGACCGGGTAGGCATTCGCATGGTTTAGAACAAAGCGGATGAACCAGTTATCAAACAGCTCTTTTTTTGCCATGAATGAAAACTTTCGGGGTGCGCCGGCCAGGGCGTAATAGATTGGATCAAACCACGTCCGGTGGGGCCCAACTAAAATGTAAGTGCCCGCTGGCAACCGATCTTTGTGTAAAAAGCGGGCGCGGCCGTTAACAATCCATAAAATCACCCGAGCAACAACACGAATAAATGAATAGAACACAGGCATTCCTCCAATAAGCCAGTCGTTTCCGGTAAAATGGTCATAAGTCATTCAGAATAACTTGCAATTCCCGAAACCGACCCTAATAATCTGTTAAGAGTATGAATAACTGTGACGTGTAATGCAAGTCAATCATGGGTATCGAAAGGAAATAAAGATGGGAGAACCACATTTAGCAGCTGATGAACGAATTGATCAGTTGTACGGGGCCAACATTCAAATTATCCAGAGTCAAAGTGTTTTTGCCTTTTCACTGGATGCAGTTTTACTGGCAGATTTTGCCCAACCCGACCGAACACGACGCGGACTGACGGTTGATCTTTGTGCCGGTAATGGTGCTGTTGGGCTCTTCTTTAGCCCCAAGACAAAGGGCCAAATTCAGTTGGTGGAATTACAACCACGGTTAGCAGAAATGGCTGGACGGTCAATTGAGTTGAATAACTTAGAAGACCGGATGAGTGTACTAAATCTTGATCTAGCACAGGCGCCCACGGTGATCAAACCAGACAGTGTCAGCGTCGTGACGTGTAACCCACCGTACTTTAAGGATGTACCAACCTCACAAAAAAATCCAAATGAACACTATGCCATTGCCCGGCATGAATTAACGACCACCCTTGAGCAGGTGATCAAAACTACATCAACACTGTTGAAGATGACTGGGCATGCGTACTTTGTGTTTCGCCCAGACCGGTTTTTAGAAATGATGGCGCTCCTAGAAAAACACCGGTTAGCCCCCAAGAAAATCCAGTTCGTTTATCCGAAAGCAGGGCGGGATGCAAACATGTTCTTGGTGGATGCCATTAAGGACGGTCGTCCTGGTGGGTTAAAAATTTTACCACCGGTGGTCGTGGCGGATGATCAGGGAAACTACATCGGCCGAGTGCATGATTTGCTCTACGGTCCAACAAAGCCGGTGTCATGATGGCAAGCAAACCGTATTATTTTTACGTAATTCTCTGCGCTGACCACACCCTTTACGGCGGCTTCACGGATGACGTGGGCCGCCGGTTTGCCACCCACCAAGCGGGCAAGGGGGCAAAGTACACCAAGCCAGCGTTTCGCCACCCACTGACACTTTTATATGCTGAGGCGTTTGCCGATAAGTCAAGTGCATTGAAGGCGGAATATGCGTTTAAACATCAGTCACGGGTCAAAAAGGTGGCCTATTTATCTGCCCATGGGGTTCAACCATTTGAATAACCGGGTGTGATGCAGGGAAAAGGCTTGTCAGACCCGTGATTATTTGATATAATTTTTTCGGTTTAAAAAACCAATTCACACCTCGTTTGATAGCAATGTCGGTGCTCAGGGATGAGTGGCATGGTTATGTGAGAACGGGGGCGGAAAAAACACTTTTATTTGGAGGATTTAACACATGGCTGTTATTTCTATGAAGCAATTGCTTGAAGCCGGTGTCCACTTCGGTCACCAAACTCGTCGCTGGAACCCAAAGATGAAGCCATTCATCTTTACTGAACGGAACGGCATCTACATCATCGACCTGCAAAAGACGGTTAAGATGGCTGACGTTGCCTACAACTTCGTTAAGGACGAATCTGCTAAGGGTGCTAACATTTTATTTGTTGGGACGAAGAAGCAAGCGCAAGACTCAATCGAAGAAGAAGCAACTCGTGCCGGTATGTACTACGTTAACCACCGTTGGCTTGGTGGAACGTTGACTAACTGGAACACCATCCAAACGCGGATCAAGCGTTTGAAGGACTTAAAGAAGATGGCTGAAGACGGTACATTTGACCGTTTGCCTAAGAAGGAAGTTGCTTTGTTGACGAAGCAACGTGAAAAGCTTGAAAAGTTCTTAGGTGGGATCGAAGACATGCCTGGGATTCCTGATGTTATGTTCATCGTTGACCCTCGTAAGGAACAAATCGCTGTTCAAGAAGCACACAAGTTGAACATTCCGATTGTTGCCATGGTTGACACGAACTCAGACCCAGACGACATCGATTACATCATCCCATCAAACGATGACGCAATCCGTGCCATTCGCCTGATCTCTTCTAAGATGGCTGACGCTATCATCGAAGGCCGTCAGGGTGAAGACCAAGCTGACCAAGCTGGGGATTCAATGGAAGACATCGTTGAAGCCGTTGAAGGCGACAACGCAAACAACTAAGCATTAAAACCTTAGGCTGGCTATCAGTGAAGACCGTTGTGGCCTGAGATTGATAGTCAGCTTTTTTCTCAATTTTTGAACGATAAATAAGAGGAGGCCATCTCAAATGGCAATTACAGCAGCTCAAGTTAAGAATTTACGTGAAAAGACTGGTGTCGGAATCATGGACGCCAAGAAAGCCCTCGTTGCCACTGATGGTGACGAAGCAAAGGCATTGGACTTCCTGCGTGAAAAGGGAATTGCCAAGGCTGAAAAGAAGAGTGACCGGATTGCTGCCGAAGGGTTAACGGAAGTTTCAATTCACGGAAACAGCGCTGCCATCGTTGAATTGAACTCAGAAACTGACTTCGTGGCTTCAAACGACACGTTCAAGGACGTTTTGGCCACTGTTTCTGCACAAATCGCATTGGAAAAGCCTGCCGATGTTGAAGCTGCTTTGAAGTTGAAGGCAAACGAAACCACGACGTTAAACGATGCCATTATTTCAGCAACGCAAGTGACTGGTGAAAAGATCAGCCTGCGTCGTTTTGAAGTGGTTGAAAAGACTGATGACCAAACCTTTGGCTCATACCTGCACATGGGTGGTTCAATTGCATCATTGATCGTTCTGGATGGTGGCGATGCTGAAACAGCTAAGGACGTTGCGATGCACGTTGCTGCCATCAACCCTGAATACGTTGACCGTACGGAAGTGCCTGCTGACCGTTTGGCTCACGAAAAAGAAGTTCTTGCAAACGAAGATGACCTGGCCGGCAAGCCAGAAAACATCAAGGAACGCATGATCGAAGGCCGTTTGAACAAGTGGTTATCAAACATTTCATTAAATGACCAACCATTCGTTAAGGATGGCGATCAGACCGTTGCGCAATACGTTGCATCAAAGAACGCAACCGTTGCTTCTTTCGTTCGTTACCAAGTTGGTGAAGGAATGGAAAAGAAGGCCAATGACTTTGTTGACGAAGTTATGGGTCAAATCGAGTAGTTAAACGAGAAGGGGGCGTACATTGCGTGCGCCTTTTTTGTGAGACGACATTCACTGACATTGTGAACGAGGACAAGGAGGACGTTGGTCTTATGGCTGATGTAAAGTACAAACGGGTAATGCTCAAGCTGAGTGGTGAAGCACTCGCTGGTGAACAAGGCTTTGGAATCTACCCACCAAAGATTAAAACGGTGGCTGAGGAACTGCGTGAAGTGTACGCCCTTGGCGTTCAAATTGCGGTTGTTGTCGGTGGTGGGAACATCTGGCGCGGCGAAGCGGGTTCTGAGATGGGCATGGAACGTGCCCAAGCAGATTACGTTGGCATGTTGGCAACCATCATGAATGCGCTGGCACTTCAGGATAGTTTAGAGAGTCTTGGGGTTCCAACCCGGGTTCAAACGTCCATTGAGATGCGGCAAATTGCTGAACCCTACATTCGCCGCAAGGCCGTTCGGCACTTGGAAAAGAACCGGGTTGTGATCTTTGCTGGTGGCACTGGTTCACCATACTTCTCAACGGATACTGCGGCTGCATTACGGGCAACAGAAATCAACGCTGACGCCATTTTGATGGCTAAAAACGGGACGGACGGCATTTACTCTGCCGATCCAAACATCGATCCAACTGCCGAGAAGTTTGAAACATTAACGCACCTGGACATTATCAACAAGGGCTTGCACGTCATGGACACCACGGCGTCATCATTGTCGATGGAAAATGATATTCCACTGGTTGTGTTTGACTTTAACGAACCAGGCAATGTATTACGTGTCGTTCAGGGTGAAAACATCGGAACAACAGTAAAGGGGAACTAACAATGGCTGTTAACGAACCAATTTTAAAGGATGCACAAGAACGGATGGGAAAAGCGGGCGACGCCTTATCCCGTGAATTAGGGAATATTCGTGCCGGTCGTGCGAACGCTGGGTTGTTGTCAAACATCACGGCTGACTACTACGGTGCACCAACACCCATCAACCAAATGGCGTCCATCACAATTCCCGAAGCACGGGTTTTGCTGGTGACACCATTTGATAAGACAAGTTTGGATGCCATCGAACACGCAATTTTAGTGTCCGACTTAGGCATCAACCCCGCTAACGACGGAAATGCCATTCGTTTGGTGATTCCACAGTTGACGGAAGAAACTAGAAAGGACCTGGTCAAACAGGTTCATGCGAAGGCTGAAGAGGGTAAAGTTGCCGTACGGAACGTTCGTCGGGACGCCATGGATGCCTTGAAGAAGGGCCATAAGAATGGCGACTTTACTGATGACCAGTTACATGATCTTGAAGAAGAAGCACAAAAGATCACGAACGCTGCCATCAAGAATGTCGAAGCCATTGCCGCTGATAAAGAAAAAGAATTAATGAACGTCTAATTAACAGTAACTGTTTGTTAATAAGCACCTTCAAAAAATGGTCGATTTCCCACGGGAGGTCGATCATTTTTTAGTAAATGGTGGTCATGCCAACCGGCGAATCATGAGTGAGGGGCGCCATTAGTGACGGGATCATTTACGGGTTGTTGCATCACAGTTGACCGGTCTTCATTTCTCGTTCATAATCTTAAGTAACTGGCAGCAAAATGCATGAAACCACTGATTTTAATGTAAATGAGCGGTCTTTTTGTTAAACTAGATAAATGTAACTGAAAGGTGGACGTCGTTTTGTTTGGACGAAAAAAAGAACCGACACAGACAACAACCGGGACGATTGACATGGCGCGGGTTCCAAACCACATTGCAATCATCATGGATGGTAATGGTCGGTGGGCACAGGCACGTCACTTACCGCGAATTGCGGGGCACAAAGAGGGCATGAACACCGTTAAGACGGTCACAATGGCAGCTAGCCACTTGGGCGTTAAGGTGTTGACGTTATACGCTTTTTCAACGGAGAACTGGAAGCGGTCTGAAAAAGAGGTTAACTACTTAATGCAACTTCCCATCGACTTCTTCGATACGTTTGTGCCTGAACTAGTGGCTGAAAACGTGCGCGTCAATGTTATGGGGTACACGGATCAGCTCCCGGAAAAGACACAGGTCGCTGTGCATGATGCCATTGAAAAAACGGCTCATTGTACCGGAATGGTGCTAAACTTTGCGCTAAATTATGGTGGTCAGGCAGAAATTGTGACGGCTGTTCAGCAAATTGCGCAACAGGTGAAAGCGGGTCAGTTAGCGGTGGCGGATATTGATCCCAAAACAATCGATGGTGCCCTCATGACAGCACCACTTGCCCCATACAATAATCCGGAACTGTTGATTCGAACGAGTGGTGAAGAACGCATTAGTAACTTCCTACTATGGCAGATTGCTTACAGTGAATTGGTCTTTACAACTGGTTATTGGCCGGATTTTTCTGGCACTGACCTCGAAGACGCAATCGTGACCTTTCAGCAACGGGATCGTCGGTTTGGCGGCGTTAAGAAATAATTATTAAAAATGGAGTGGGCTAAAGTGGTCGGCTACCAGTAAGGAGTTTGTTATGAGAACGCGTGTCATTACGGCCGTTGTGGCCTTGTTGATTTTTATTCCGGTGATTATTTATGGTGGCTGGTTAATTCAGTTGGCAGCCATCGTGCTCGCCGGTGTCGCCATGGGTGAAGTCCTGGTGATGAAAAAGAAATTGGTGGTTTCGCCAGAAGCCATTATGAGTTTTATTGGGGTGTTGGTGGTTCTCGCACCCGCAGCGTGGTTACGTGACTTACCCATCAGTCGTGACTTTTTGTTTTTCGTTGTGGTCTTAGCGCTACTGCTGCACACAGTGTTTACACGCAACCACTTTTCCTTTGATGATGCCGGGGTCTTGACCCTTGCCATGCTGTACGTTGGGACCGGGTTTTATTACTTTGTTCAAGCACGGCAGGCTGGGTTAACGACCCTGCTTTACATCCTCTTTGTCATCTGGACAACGGATTCTGGTGCGTACATGATCGGCCGGAAACTTGGGCGCCACAAACTAGCACCACAGGTTTCACCAAATAAGACCTGGGAAGGGTCAATTGGTGGAACGGTTGTTGCCGTAATCGTTGGAGCCGTCTGGTGTTACTTCTTCCCACAACAGTACGGGTTGGTCACGATGACGCTTTTAACCATCCTGTTTAGTGTATGTGGTCAACTGGGTGATCTGGTTGAATCCTCCTTGAAACGCTTTTACGGCGTGAAGGACTCTGGTAAGATCTTGCCAGGTCACGGTGGGATTTTGGACCGGTTTGATAGTTTGTTGTTTGTCTTACCTGTGTTGCACCTGGTTGGGTTATTTTAAGCAACAAGGCGCCACAATTGGTAAAATCATCAGGAACCGTTAGTTATGAATCAATGAAAGGAATGCCAGTCAATGATTAAAACAATTGTTGCATTCATCATTATTTTTGGGATTCTGGTCGTGGTTCACGAGTTTGGCCATTTTTACTTTGCTAAACGGTCTGGAATCTTAGTTCGTGAATTTTCGATCGGGATGGGGCCAAAGATTTTTTGGACCCGGCGAAACGGAACATTATACACTGTTCGTTTACTTCCGTTAGGTGGCTACGTCCGAATGGCGGGGGCCGCGGAAGATGAGGACGACCAGCTTCAACCAGGGACGCCTGTGAGTGTCATGGTTGGCGAGGCGGGCAAAGTTACCCGCATCAACGCAAGTGACAAGACAACGCTTTTTAACGGGATTCCCGTGATCGTCACCCATGCAGACCTTGTTGATGCGTTAGTCATTGACGGGTATGAGAATGGGGACGAAAGTCAGGTGACCCGGTATTCAGTGGATCATGATGCGACCATTATTGAAGCCGATGGCACCGAAGTGTTAATTGCGCCCCGAGACGTTCAATTTCAATCTGCATCCTTGTGGAACCGGATTTTAACGAACTTTGCCGGCCCACTGAACAACTTCATTTTGGCTTGGCTTGTTTTCGCCATTATGGGGTTTGCCATGGGTGGTGTTGCTAGTAATGGCAACACGATTTCTGGCGTGGTGAAGAATTCACCCGCCCAAACGGCTGGCATCAAACAAGGTGACCAGATTGTTGCCGTGAACGGCCAGAAAACAAAAACGTGGACAGCCTTAACAACCGCCATTGCGGCGGACAAAAAGGGTGACATGAAGTTGGCAGTTCGCCATAATGGGCAAACAAAGCAGGTGACCTTAACACCGAAAACAACCACGACCGGCGGCACTAAGAGCCGGACAGTGGGGATTGAGCGCGGAATGGAAACAGGCTTTATGGCAAAACTGTTTGGTGGCTTCTGGAACACGACCACAATGCTGTTTGCGTCACTCGGCCACTTGTTTACGCACTTTAGCCTAAACGATCTGGGTGGTCCCGTTGCCATTTACGCCAATACAGCGACTGCCACACAGGCGGGATGGACGGGGATCTTGTACTGGTTAGGGTTCTTGTCACTTAACCTTGGGATCGTCAATTTATTGCCAATTCCAGCTCTGGATGGTGGTAAGTTATTATTAAACATCGTTGAAGCAATTCGCCGGAAGCCGATTTCTCAAAAGGCCGAGGGTGTTGTCACGATTATTGGGTTTGGATTTGTGATGTTACTGATGATCTTGGTAACGTGGAACGACATCATGCGATACTTCGTGCACTAATTGACGTTTACAAATGATGGTTATCAAACGGTTCGGTTGAGCCGTTACATATGAGGAGAAATTATTAATGAAGCAGAGTAAAATGTTAATTCCGACGTTAAAAGAAACGCCAAGTGATGCCGAGGCCGTTAGCCACCAGATGATGCTGCGGGCCGGTTACATTCGCCAAGTTGTTGCTGGGGTTTACGCGTACTTACCACTGGCCTACCAAGTGTTAACAAACGTTGAAACGATCATCCGTGAAGAAATGGCAAAGATCGACGCCGTGGAAATGCTGGCACCAGCATTGCTGCCTGCTGATTTATGGAAGCAATCAGGCCGTTACGACACGTACGGTCAAACGATGTATAAATTAAAGGACCGTCATGATCGGGATTTGATCCTTGGACCAACCCATGAAGAAACCTTCACCGGCTTCATTCGTGATGAAGTAAAGTCCTACAAGCGGTTACCACTAGTGATGTACCAAATCCAACAAAAGTATCGTGATGAAGACCGGCCTCGTTATGGCCTGTTGCGTGGTCGTGAATTTTTGATGTTGGACGTTTACTCCTTCCACAGTGACACCGAAAGTTTGGACCGGGTGTTCAAACAGATGGAAGTGGCCTACCGGAACGTCTTTGACCGTTGTGGCTTAGATTACCGTGAGATCCTGGCAGATTCAGGGGCCATGGGTGGAAAGCAGTCACGTGAATTCAACGCCATTGCCGCAGTTGGTGAAGACACCATCGCGTACTCTGACAGCAGCGATTACGCAGCAAACATTGAAACGGCAACCAGTTTGTACGTTCCAAAGAAGTCACACGAAGAATTGCGTGACCTTGAAAAGATTGCCACATCTGGTGAAAAGACGATCGAGGAAATCGCTGACCGGCTTGACCTAGACGCCAACAAGACGCTGAAGACGATGCTCTTTATTGCCGATGGCGAACCACTGGTCGTATTGATTCGCGGTGATCATGAGGTCAACGAAACGAAGCTGAAGAATGCGGTTAACGCTGTTGATTTAGAAATGGCAACCACGGAACAAGCCGAAGATTTCTTGGGCGCAGACTTTGGCTCACTGGGACCAGTTGGTGTAAACGAAGACATCAAGGTTGTCGCTGATCAAGACGTTGCGGACATGGTCAACATGCCGGTTGGGGCCAACGAAAACGGGTTCCATTATCTGAATGCGAATTTGGATCGTGACTTCCGTGTTGACGAATTTGTCGACCTTCGTTTGGTTCAAGAAGGCGATGTTTCTCCAGATGGTGAAGGGGTCTTGAAGTTCAATCGTGGGATTGAAATTGGGCACATCTTTAAATTGGGGACCCGGTATTCAAAGGCGCTGGGTGCCCAAGTCCTTGATGAAAATGGTCGGCAAAAAGACGTCATCATGGGGTCTTACGGGATTGGTGTGAGTCGGTTACTGTCAGCGATTGCTGAACAAAGTGCTGATGAAAACGGTCTTGCCTGGCCAAAGAGCATTGCACCATTTGATGTTCACCTGATTCCGGTCAACACAAAGGACGCTGAACAACAGGCGTTGACGGATGAATTAGAAACAGCGTTAACGGATGCGGGTTACAAGGTTCTGGTCGATGACCGCAAAGAACGGGCCGGCGTGAAGTTTGCTGATTCTGACCTCATTGGGTTACCATTACGGGTGACGGTCGGAAAGAAGGCCGCCGACGGAATCGTTGAAGTTAAACTACGGAAGACAGGCGAAGCGCTTGAAGTCCGGAAGGAAGAACTAACAGAAACAGTTGGGATTTTATTTAAGGGGATTGCTTAGTCTAGTGACAGGGGCAATGCCCTTTGTCGCGCTTTACGTCACTCAAGGTTTTATATGTGGGGAGGCCGCATTTTCGTGGCGTTAGATCAACAGGAATTATTTCAGAAATTATTACAACAATTGAACCTTGAAGACCAAGCAACAACCGCACCGTATGCAACAGGTGCGATTACGGCCATGACAGTTCATGAAAAAAGTCGAACGTGGAGTTTTGGCTTCTTATTTGAAGATATTTTGCCGTTTGAAACGTTTATGGACTTCACTCAGCGGCTTAATCAGGCGTTTAGTGAAATTGCGACCATCGACTTTCAGATTGCGACGCGGACTGCACAACCAACACTGGCGCTGATTGATCGTTATTGGCAGTGGGCGGTTAGTCACAGTGGGCTAAACGATCAGTTTGCCCGGCAATTATGCGACGGCCCCGCCCCCGTCATGCAGGGTGAGACCATCGTCATTACGGCCCCGAACCAAGTGGTCTCGGACTTTTTGAACGGCGAGACGCTGTCAGCCCTCACGGCAACGTACCAGCGGCTGGGGTTTCCGGCGCTAACGTTTGCCACCACGGTGGATGAGGCGGCCTCAGCACAACGTTTGGCTGAGCATGAAGCGGAAAAGGCGAAACGTGATGAGGAAATGGTCACGAAAGCCACGGCTGTGATTGTCAAAAAGAACGCTGAACGTTCCAGTGCCCCAACGGTTGATGGTCCCGTTACGATGGGCCGGAAAATCAAGGACGATGAACCCATTCGCCGAATGGATGAGATCACCGAAGAAGAACGTAGTGTCACACTTGAGGGTTATGTTTTTGCAAAGGAAATTCGGGTCTTACGGTCTGGGCGTCAGTTATTGACGTTAAAGATCACCGACTATACGTCCTCTTTTTTGGTGAAGAAGTTTTCACGGAATGAGGATGACGAGGCCAACTTTGCCGCCATCCCAGAAAAGGCGTGGGTCAAAGTGCGTGGTTCCGTTCAGGAAGATAACTTTTCGCGGGATCTAGCCGTGATTGCAAATGATCTCCAGGTGGTCACACACACGGAGCGTGAAGATACCGCACCAGCGGATGAAAAACGGGTCGAACTTCATTTGCACACGCAGATGAGTACGATGGACGCCACAAACAACATTGGTGACTTTGTGGCACGGGCTGCGAAGTGGGGTCATAAAGCGATTGCGATTACGGACCATTCGGGGCTCCAAGGGTTTCCAGATGCGTTTCATGCAGCGGAAAAAAATGGGTTGAAGATGTTATACGGGGTTGAAATCAACCTGGTGGATGATGGCGAGCCAATTGGCCTGAACGATGCTCATGAGCCCCTAAAGGGCCATGAGTACGTCATCTTTGACGTGGAAACGACGGGGTTATCCGCAATTTACGACCGGGTGATCGAATTATCCGCCGTCAAAATGGTGGATGGGAACGTGGTTGATCAATTTGAAGAATTTATTGATCCAGGCTTTCACCTTTCCGAAACGACAACGAATTTGACCAGCATTACGGATGACATGGTTGCCGGGTCAAAATCTGAAGTGGATGTCTTTAAACTATTCCGCGAATGGTATGGCGACGCCATTTTGGTTGGTCATAACGTGACGTTTGACGTGGGCTTTATGAACACGGGCTACGTGCGGCATGATCTTCCGGAAATTAGCAACCCGATTATCGATACGTTAACGTTAGCGCGCTTCCTGTACCCAACGTTAAAGGGGTACCGGTTAAACTCGTTGGCAAAGAAGTTTAACGTGTCACTAGAACACCATCACCGGGCCATTTATGATGCAGAATCAACTGGTTATCTGGCGATGATTTTCCTTAAAGACGCTGAGGAACGTTACGACATCGTTTATCATGATCAGTTAAATGAACACATGAGTGACAATGATGCGTACAAACATGCGCGGCCGTTCCACGCAACCGTGATTGCCCAAACGCAAGCCGGGTTAAAGAACCTGTTTGAATTGGTGTCCCTCTCAAACATTAAGTACTTCTACCGGGTGCCACGGGTCCCGAGAAGTGAGCTGAACCGGTTACGGGAGGGCCTCTTAGTGGGGTCAGCTTGTGCCTCAGGTGAAGTGTTTGAGGCGGCCATGCAAAAGGGGCAAGACGAGGCGCGCAAACGGGCCCGGTATTATGATTATCTTGAAGTACAGCCAAAGCCAGTGTACAAACCACTGATTGAAGGTGAGTTGGTGCATGACAACGCCAAACTTGAAGAAATCATTGAATCGTTAGTTAACGTTGCTGATGAATTAGATAAACCAATTGTTGCGACGGGGGACGTTCATTATTTGGATCCTCACGATGCCATTTACCGGAAGGTTTTGATCAGCTCACAAGGGGGGGCCAACCCACTTAACCGGCACTCACTACCAGATGTCCAGTTCCGAACAACGGATGAAATGCTGAAGGAATTTAGTTTTCTGGGTGAAGAACAGGCAAAAACGCTGGTTGTCACCAATCCGAATAAGATTGTCGACATGGTCGATGAAATCCATCCGCTGAAGGACAAACTGTATACGCCACGGATGGAGGGGGCCGAAGATGAAATTCGGACCCGGACCATGGACACCGCCCATGCGCTCTATGGTGATCCGTTGCCAGAAATTGTTCAGAAACGGGTCGACCGGGAGTTGAAGTCAATCATTGGGAACGGGTTCTCCGTTATTTACCTGATTGCTCAACGACTGGTGCATAAATCTAACAAGGATGGTTACTTGGTTGGTTCGCGGGGGTCCGTTGGGTCCTCCGTGGTGGCGACGTTTGCCGGAATCACTGAAGTTAACCCCTTACCGCCGCACTATTTGTGTAAGAATGCTGACTGTAAGTACAGCGAATTTTATACGCATGGGGAATACAGTTCGGGCTATGATTTACCGGATAAAGATTGCCCAGAGTGTGGGCAGCCACTGGATAAGGACGGCCAAAACATTCCGTTTGAAACGTTCTTGGGGTTCAAGGGAAACAAAGTGCCCGATATTGATTTGAACTTCTCTGGTGACTACCAGCCGATCGCCCATAACTATACGAAAGTGTTGTTCGGTGAGGACAATGTTTTCCGGGCTGGGACGATTGGGACCGTCGCGGATAAAACGGCGTACGGGTACGTGAAGGCCTATGAACGGGACCACGAGCTTAATCTGCGGCAAGCAGAAGTCGACCGTTTGTCAAGTGGGGCAACTGGTGTCAAACGGACAACGGGTCAGCACCCGGCCGGAATTATCGTTGTGCCGGATTACATGGACATTTACGACTTCACACCAATTCAGTATCCGGCTGACGATCAGGACGCTGCTTGGAAAACGACCCACTTTGATTTCCATTCGATCCATGACAACATCCTAAAGATCGATATTCTGGGTCATGATGATCCAACCATGATCCGGACGCTGCAAGACTTGTCCGGGATTGATCCACAAACGATCCCAACGGATGATCCCGGTGTTATGAAGCTATTTTCTGGAACGGATATTTTAGGCGTTACGGAAGAACAGATCTTCAGTAAGACCGGAACACTGGGGATTCCCGAATTTGGGACCCGGTTTGTTCGGGGAATGTTGGAAGAGACCCACCCGAAAAACTACTCTGAACTGCTTCAGATTTCAGGACTGTCTCATGGGACCGACGTGTGGTTAGGGAACGCGGAAGAGTTGATCAAGGACGGCACGGCGACGATTGCCAACGTGATCGGGTGTCGTGATAACATCATGACCGACTTGATCAACTACGGTCTTGATTCCGAAATGTCGTTTCAAATCATGGAACACGTGCGGAAGGGTCGCGGAATTCCAGACGAATGGCAGGACGCGATGCGGGAAGCGGATGTGCCCCAGTGGTACATTGATTCATGTTTGAAGATCAAGTACATGTTCCCGCGGGCCCATGCCTCAGCCTACATTTTGATGGCACTACGGGTGGCTTACTTCAAGGTTTACTTCCCAGTGTTGTATTACGCTGCCTACTTCTCCGTTCGGGCCGATGATTTTGACCTAACCGCCATGGCGCATGGTAAAGAAGCCGTCAAAAGTGCCATGAAGGTTGTTACGGACAAGGGAAATGAAGCTTCAACAAAGGAAAAGAACCTGTTGACGGTGTTAGAATTAGCCAATGAAATGTTGGAACGTGGATACACGTTTAAGATGATCGACGTTGAACGTTCCGATGCCCAAAGCTGGTTGATCGATGGTGACACACTGCTGGCACCGTTTAATGCAGTGCCAGGGTTAGGTGATAACGTTGCTAAACAGATCGTGGCAGCTCGTGAGGATAAGCCGTTCTTATCGAAGGAAGACTTGAGCAAGCGAGGCAAGGTTTCCGCCACGATTATTGATTACCTGACGGAAAACCATGTGTTGGATGATTTACCAGACGAAAACCAGTTGAGCCTCTTTTAGAAATCGGTGTTATCACTGGTGCAACGGGGCTGGTGGTTGCGCCAACCAGGTCTGTGTGTTATAGTGTTCAATGTAATTTAAGACTCTTAATCTAAGAGTGAGCCGTTTTCGGCTCGCTCTTTTTTCAGGGAAAAATAAGGAGGTGGACTACTTGAGCAATGTGGTAGAGACGGTCACCGACATGGTGCGCCCAATCGTTGACGAACATCACTTCCAGTTAGTGGATGTGGAGTTTGTTAAGGAAGGCAAGAGCTGGTATCTCCGCGTTTACGTTGACAAACCAGGTGGAATTACCATCGATGATTGCGTTATCGTAAACGATGAACTGAGCGCAAGCTTAGACGCAGCAGATCCTGATCCAATCCCCCAAGCCTACTATTTGGAGGTTTCATCACCGGGCGCTGAGCGGCCGTTGAAGAAGGAAGCAGACTTTCAAAGTGCTGTGAACCAATACATTCATATTTCACTGTACCAACCGATTGAAAAGGTGAAGGTCTTTGAAGGAACGTTAACCGCGTTAACACCAGAGCAATTGACGTTGGTGTACAAAGTTAAGGGAATTAGTAAAACAATTACCATTGATCGGTCAGCTATCGCCAGCGCCCGCCTGGCCATTGATTTCAGCGGGATGTAAGTTCAGCGCACGCGATCGTGACTAAAGGAGTACGACAAACATGAGTAAAGAATTGGTGGGCGCCTTAGACGCCCTCGAACAGGAAAAAGGGATTAAAAAAGAGGTTGTGGTTGAGGCCTTGGAAGCAGCGCTTGCCGCAGCTTACAAACGCAACTACAACCAGGCTGGAAACGTTGACGTTGTTTTCAACGATCGGAAGGGCGACATTAAGGTTTACGCCGTAAAGACCGTTTCAGAAACAGTGGAAGATTCTCAGCTTCAGATGAGTTTACAAGATGCATTAGCCATCAATAAGGCGTACGAACTGGGCGATGAGATTAAGGTGGAAGTCACACCGAAGAACTTTGGCCGGATCGCGGCTCAAACGGCTAAGCAAGTCATCATGCAACGGGTGCGTGAAGCCGAACGGGGCTTGATCTACGCTGAGTACAGTCAGTACATGGATGAAGTTGTGACCGGTGAAGTGGAACGTCAGGATACGCGTTACCTGTACGTTACGCTCGGGAGCGGTTCTAACACTATTGAAGCCGTTATGGCGAATTCCGACCAGATGCCAAACGAGACCTACAAGATGCATGACCGCATCAAGGTTTACGTGGCCCGGGTTGAAAACAACGCCAAGGGCCCACAAGTGTTTGTTAGTCGGACCCACCCAGAATTATTGAAGCGGTTATTCGAGGAAGAAGTCCCAGAAATTTACGATGGAACGGTTGAAGTTGTTTCAATCGCCCGTGAAGCTGGTGACCGTGCCAAGATTGCTGTGAAATCAAACGATCCAAACCTTGACCCCGTTGGGACTTGTGTTGGTCCTCGTGGTCAACGGGTCCAAGCCATCGTGAACGAACTGGGTGGCGAAAACATGGACATCGTGGAATGGATGGAAGATGACGCACAGTACGTGGCGAACTCATTGAACCCAGCTGAAGTCATTGACGTGGTTTTTGATCCAGAAAACGAACGCGCTTGCACGGTCGTTGTCCCTGATTACCAGTTGTCATTAGCAATCGGTAAACGTGGTCAAAACGCCCGGTTAGCTGCCAAGTTAACTGGTTTTAAGATCGACATTAAGTCTGAAACAGAAGCAAAATCACTGTTTGAGGATGCTGAAGACCAAGAATACGTTGAAGCAGGTTCTGAACCAACGGAACTGGCAGATGTTGAGGTAACCGTTGATGAACCCGTTAATGATCAGCGGGCCGACGACTAGCCACTAGTTGGCGATCAAAGGGGGAATTTTGATGCACCAGCGTAAAGTACCCATGCGTAAAGACATCGTAACCGGTGAGATGTTCCCTAAAAAGGAATTGATCCGGGTTGTGAAAAGCAAAGAAGACGTCATTACCATCGACCCAACCGGGAAACAAAATGGCCGGGGCGCGTACGTTAGTATTAACGTTGAAACTGCTAAAAAGGCACAACATAATCACAGTTTGGACAAAGCGTTTGGCATGAAGGTCAGTGATGAGTTTTACGAAGAACTCATTGCTTACGTTGACCATCAACAAGCCCGGCGGCAACTGTTTGGTGACGATGCCAAATGACAACTGAACAACAATTACTGAATTTACTTGGGATTGCGCAACGGGCGGGGAAACTCGTAACTGGTGAACCCATGGTCCTCGCCGCCATTAAAGACCAGTCATTAGCACTGTTATGGTTAGCAAGCGACATGGGGGCAAGCTCAAGTAAAAAATTAAGCGATAAAGCACATTTTTATGGCATTCCATTGAGTACCGCGTTTACCGTGGCAGAACTCAGTCAAGCGACAGGCCGACAACGGTTTGCGATTGGTGTCAATGACGCCGGCTTTGCTAAAAAAATGCAGTCATTACTTGAAAATTTGAAATGAGGAGAGTGAAAGGATGGCCAACAAGCGTATCTATGAACTCGCAAAGGAACTTAATGTTTCGAGCAAGGATCTCTTAACCAAGGCAAGCGCCAAGGGAATGAAGTTTAATAATCACATGGCAACGGTCAGTGATGATCAAGAGAAGACCTTACGAAACACAATCGGGAGCCGCCCAGCTAGAAAGCCGGCAGCAACCAGCAATGATGAACAACCCGTAAAACACAAGGTTGTTCACCATTTGATCAATAACAATAAGAAGCCTGACCATCGCCATACGAACTTTGGTCGCAACGGCGGTGCAAACTTGCACGGCGAGGGACGAATTATGAACCTAGATAACCCGCGGACCAACAACAATCGGCCTTCAAATCGGCAAGCTGAAACGACCAGCGCTGCTGCAAAGCCAGCAACAAGTTCGGCAGCGCCAAAGAGTGCCTCGGCAAGTGCAGCAGCACCAAAGTCACAGGCTTCTGCATCAGCAACCAGTCAAGCACCACGGTCAACAAGTAGCAACCACCAAACGAGCGCCCAACGGCCAAGTAATGGTGGTAACAACCAACACCGGTCATCATCAACATCAACGAACCGGAGTAACGGTAGCTACAACCGGAACAACAGTAATAGCAACAACGGTGGTAACCGCAATGGTTCACAGTCAACAAACCGCAGTAACAACAGCGGCAACCGGACTGGCGGTTACAACAATAACCGGAACGGCAATAGTAATAACGGCAATGGTAACCGTAGTGGTAGCAACAACAACCGCTCAACGAGTTCATCACGGCCAAGTAACACCAACTCACGGCCAAGCCAGAACCAATCAACCAGCAGCAATCGGACCAACGGGAGTGCCTCAACAAGTAACAACACTGGCGCACGTAACAACCGCTTTGGGAACAACGCCGCTGGTGGGAATGGTGGTAACCGTTTTGGTGGCAATAACAACCGTCGCGGTGGCCGTGGTGGTCAACAACAATACGGTCAAAAACACCAAAAGCGGAACAGAAAGAACCAGCGAATCAAGCAAACAACGCAGGCTCAACCAGCACCAACGCGGAAAGAACGGCCATTACCAGAAGTCCTGATGTACGATGTTGGCATGAACGCCCAGGACTTAGGGAAGATCTTGCACCGCGAACCAGCTGAATTGATCAAAAAGTTGTTCATGCTTGGCGTGATGGTTAACCAAAACCAAAGTTTGGATAAGGATACCATTGAAATTTTGGCTGCTGATTACGGCATTGCCGCTGAAGAAAAGCCAAAGGAAGATATTGCCGACATCGACAAGTTCTTCGAAGAACAAGCAGAAACGGATCCAACTAAGTTAGTTGACCGGCCACCAGTCGTAACAATCATGGGACACGTTGACCATGGTAAGACGACGTTGCTGGACCAATTGCGGAATTCTCACATCACGGCTGGTGAAGCTGGTGGGATCACGCAAAAGATTGGTGCTTACCAAGTTGAATTGAAGGGTCGTAAGATCACCTTTATCGATACACCAGGACACGCGGCCTTTACTGCAATGCGTGCGCGTGGTGCGGACATCACCGACATTACGATTTTAGTGGTTGCGGCTGATGACGGTGTCATGCCACAAACAATTGAAGCGATTCACCATGCTCAGGCAGCGAAGACACCAATTATCGTGGCGGTTAACAAGATCGATAAGCCAGGTGCCAACCCGAACCACGTGATCGAACAGTTGGCTGAATATAACCTGATTCCAGAAGCCTGGGGTGGGGAAACCATCTTCGTTGAAATTTCTGCGAAGTACGACAAGAACCTTGATGAACTGCTTGATATGGTTCTGTTGCAAGCTGACATGATGGAATTAAAGGCTGATCCAGACCAACGTGCGTTGGGATCAGTTATTGAAGCCCGGTTGGATAAGGGCCGTGGTTCTGTCGCAACGGTACTTGTTCAAGAAGGAACGTTGAAGATCGGGGACCCAATCGTTATTGGGAACACCTACGGCCGGATTCGGACCATGAACAATGACCGTGGTCGGACAGTTAAGGAAGCAACGCCAGCTACACCAGTAGAAATCACTGGGATGAACGATGTTCCAGAAGCCGGTGACAAGTTTGTCGTCTTTGAAGACGAAAAATCTGCCCGGGCTGCCGGTGAAGAACGGGCTAAGCGGGCACTGATTGAAGAACGTTCACACTCAACCCACGTCACGTTGGACAACCTGTTCGACACGATGAAGGAAGGCGAAATGAAGGAAGTTGACATCATCATCAAGGCTGATGTTCAGGGTTCCGTTGAAGCCTTAGCAACTTCATTCCAGAAGATTCAGGTTGATGGTGTTCGGGTTAACATCATTCACCAAGCCGTTGGGGCCATTAACGAAAGTGATGTCACCTTAGCAGCTGCCTCAAACGCCATTATTGTTGGGTTTAATGTGCGGCCAACTGCACAAGCCCGGTCACAGGCCGATAGCGATGGTGTGGACATTCGTCTGCACAACGTGATCTACAACGCCATCGATGAAATCGAATCAGCCATGAAGGGAATGCTTGAACCAGTTTATAAGGAAGAAGTCACTGGTGAAGTTGAAGTTCGTGAACTGTACAAGGTTTCAAAGGTCGGAACGGTTGTCGGTGGGATGGTTACTGAAGGTTACATTAGTAGCGACGCCGGAATTCGTTTGATCCGTGATGGTGTGGTTATTTACGAAGGTAAGTTAGGTTCACTTCAACGGTTCAAGGACTCAGTTAAGCAGGTTAAAGCCGGCTTTGACCTTGGGTTGACCATTGCAGGTTACAACGACTTGCGGGTCGGTGATGTGATTGAAGCTTACGTTATGAAGGAAGTTCCGATTGACTAAGCGTTACCATAACGAAAGATAAGGCGGTGAAGATAATGCCAAGCAAACAATATCGTGTTGGTCGGCTGGAACAAGAAATCCAGCGCGAAGTAACGGACATTTTGTTGAAGCGTGTGCGGGATCCGCGTGTGACGGGCGTAACCATTACGGGTGTTGAAGTTACTGGTGATCTACAGGAAGCAACGTTGTACTACAGCATTCTGTCAGATAAAGCCAGTGACAACGAAAAAACAGCTGCTGGTTTGGAAAAGGCTAGTGGCCTCATTCGTGGGGAACTCGGGCGGCGGTTGAGCATCTACAAGACGCCTGAAATTTTCTTTGTTCAGGATAAATCCGTTCAGTACGGCAGTCACATTGATGAATTGATCAATAAACTGCACCAACAAGAACGCGATTAACTAAAAAATCACTCGGTGATTGACCATTATGGTCCAGTTACCGGGTGATTTTTTGTTTGTCAGCTTAAGCAGCCGGCCGGTGCGTGCAGTCGCTTTTTTCACAACCCTACGGTATAATGATGAACGTTATCGGCTCATTCAGAGTCGTTTTTGACAGATGAAAAGTGAGGTTTTGAACGATGGAAGGCATTCTCCCGATTAACAAGGCACGTGGCATGACAAGTCATGATGTTGTTTTTAAGCTCCGCAAAATCTTGCACACGAAAAAAATTGGCCATTCGGGCACGCTGGATCCAAATGTGGACGGCGTTTTACCGGTTTGTATTGGTGCCGCAACGAAAGTGGTTCCGTACTTGATGGCTTCTGGTAAGGTGTACCGTGGCACCGTGACGCTCGGGTTTGCAACGGAAACTGAGGATCTTGACGGCGCGGAAGTTACACGCACGGCGTTAACACAACCGTTTACAGACGCCCAAATCATGCAGGGCATGGAGGCACTTACGGGCGACATTGAACAAATTCCGCCAATGTATTCTGCAGTCAAGGTCAATGGCCGCAAACTTTATGAATATGCCCGGGCCGATGAAACGGTGGCCCGGCCTGTTCGACAAATTCACGTTGATTATTTCAAGCAAACGGGTCCCAGTACCTTTGATGAACAAGCAGGCACCCAAACGATTCCGTTTGAAATCGGGTGTGGTAAGGGGACGTATGTCCGGACGTTATCGGTTCAACTTGGTGAGCAACTGAATATTCCCGCAGTGATGAGTGATTTGACCCGGATCAAAAGTGGGGGCTTCACATTATCACAAGCGTTAACGTTAGAGGCGGTAGAACAAGCAGTGGCTGACGAAACAATTAACGCCAAGCTTCTTCCAATCGAATACGCGTTGGCCCATTACCCGATGGTTGATTTAACGCCAGATCAATGGCAGTTAGTCACAAATGGGGGGTGGCTTGAACCCGCTGTGTTAGGCGATGCTGATGTTGTCGCCGTTCGGTTTGGCGGTCAGGTTAAAGCGTTGTACCAACGCTCTGCCGACGGTAAAGCGGCAAAACCGTTGAAGATGTTTTCTAATCATCTATAATCAATGAAAAGAATGTTTCCATAAAGGTGGCAAAAAACAGTGCAAGTCATTTATTTACGACAACCCTATCAGCAGGCACAAATTCCCGACACGCCGGTCGTGTTAGCCATGGGCTTTTTTGATGGTGTTCACCTCGGTCATCAAACGGTCATTAACCGGGCGCGAAAGTTGGCCGATGAACGAGGAGTGAAGTTAGCGGTGCTGACATATACGCACCAACCAGCATTGGTCTATCAAAATAATCCCGAGGTGTTTCGGTACCTGTCCCGGTTCGACCGGAAGCTAGCGTTACTGAAGCAACTGGGTGTCGACATCGTCTACGGGGTCAGTTTCACATCGCAACTGTCCGCTCTACAGCCACAAACATTTGTGGACGACTACATGGTCGGGTTGCACGCCGTGGCCGTTGTGGCTGGGTTTGACCATACGTACGGCAAGGTTGACGTTGCCAGCATGAAGCAGCTCCCCGCGTATGCGAACGGGCGGTTTGACGTTGTGGAAGTTGGCCAAGTGTCCGTGAAGGATGCAAAGGACAGTTCGACCCGGATTCGGCAGGCCATTGATGACGGCGACGTGGCCGACGCAAATCAACTGTTGGGGTACACGTACCAAACAACCGGGATCGTCGTTCATGGCGAGGCGCGTGGTCGGACACTCGGTTATCCAACGGCAAACATCGATCCCGTGGTGACTGAACGGCTCCCAGGCATCGGCATTTATGCGGTGTGGCTTAAATTGGGCGACGTGTGGTACCCAGGCATGGCGTCAATTGGTCGCAATGAGACGTTTGGTGACCACCGGCCCGTGACGATCGAAATCAATCTGCTGGACTTTGATCAACAGATCTATGGGGAAGAAGTGGTGGTCGCCTGGGGAAGTCATCTCCGTGATCAGGTGAAGTTTTCAGGGGTCGACGACCTCGTTGCACAATTAGATCAGGATGCATTGGCGACCAGAGCATTCATGGCTGATCACGCCAAACCTCTTGAAACAATTGGTGATTAGGGACGCTCGCTTTTAAGGGCCGGCTTAGGACATTGCTGTCGTAAGCCGGCTTTTCTTATAGGCAAACGGCTGATTAATTTTTCCAATAAAAAAGTCAAATTGAATTATGAATTTGTTTGACTTTCTTTGACCAAGTTGTTATATTAGTAACTGTTCTTAGCACTCAAATAGCGTAAGTGCTAAAAGGGGTGAGTAAGACGATAACAGATCGACAAAAAATGGTATTACAAGCAATTGTCCGTGCATATACGGAGACTGGGGCTGCGGTTGGTTCAAAGGCCTTGGCAACGTGGCTACCGATCCACGTGAGTTCTGCCACCATTCGTAATGATATGGCGGCGTTAGAAGAAGCGGGTTACGTGCAAAAGGAACATACGTCCTCTGGGCGGGTGCCATCCTTAGCAGGCTACCGCTATTACGTGGACCACTTGGTCAATGACAATGTGGTGGATCATACAGACATTCAGCTGATTCAAAATGAGTTGAGTGGCTCATTTTCAAAGATTGATGAAATCGTTGAAGAATCCGCTAACCTGTTGTCAAAATTAACGTCGTACACGGCGTTTACGTTGCGGCCTGAACAGGCTGATGCCCATTTAAGCGGGTTTCGGTTGGTACCACTAGGTAACCGGCAGGTCATGGCCATTTTGGTCATGGATAGCGGTGATGTGGCGAACCAGACGTTTGTCCTGCCACGTGACATGGACAGTGACCAGCTTGAGGCGGTCGTCCGGTTGATCAATGATCAACTGGTTGGCTTGCCATTAACGCAGGTTATGGAGAAATTACGGGTTGAGATTCCAGCCCAGGTGAGTCAGTACATGCAAACGCCAAACGGATTTTTGAATCTCTTTGGGCAAGTGCTGGATAAAGCTGCGGCTGACCGTTACTTTGTTGGCGGTCGACTGAACCTTCTGAATTTCTCGACGAATCATGACCTTCATGACTTCAAGTCGTTGTACCAACTCTTTGATACAACGGATGACATCGCAAGCGTACTGAGTCCACCAGACAGTCAGGTTCAAGTCCAGATTGGTGACGAGATCACGAATGACTTGTTGAAAGATTATAGTTTGGTGACCGGCACGTACGATGTTGGGGCTCATGGTCGTGGCATGATTGCTGTGCTTGGCCCAACCCGGATGCCGTATTCGCGGATGATCGGGTTGGTCGGGGCGTTTCGTGAGGAACTTGCCGCCAAGCTTTTAGATTATTATCGACACCTTGATGAGGATTAAGTGCATTGAGGATGATCACAAATGAAATGAATGGAGGTGGCAAATTTGTCTCATAAAGATGACAGTCAAACTGCTGAACAAGCAGAAAGTGCATCAGACACGACAACATCACAGGCCACGGACCCAACTGCAAAGGACATCAAAAAAAAGCCAGAAGCAGCCGTGGAACAAGATGAAATTGCTGAGTTAACGGCTCAAGTTGCCGCGATGGAAGATAAGTACCTACGGGCACAAGCGGAAATCGCCAACATTCAGCAACGTAACCAAAAGGAAACGGCCCAGTTGATGAAGTATGATGGTCAACAACTGGCCCATGATATTGTCCCTGAATTGGACAATCTTGAACGGGCGCTACAAACGCCGGCTGAAGATGAAGCAGCTAAACAGTTGCAACATGGGGTTCAGATGGTTTACGATCATTTGCAAGCAGCGTTAGCACAAAACAACGTGACGGAAATTGAATCGTTGAACAAGCCGTTTGACCCAACCCTTCACCAGGCAGTGCAAACTGTCCCAGTAGAAGCGGGTCAAACGCCTGAAACGGTTGTGACGGTGTTGCAAAAGGGCTACATGCTAAAGGATCGTGTGTTACGGCCGGCCATGGTCGTCGTTGCACAATAATTAGATTAAATAATAAGGAAGTTTATAAAAATGGCTAAAATTATTGGAATTGATTTAGGGACCACGAACTCAGCAGTTGCTGTGCTCGAAGGTAGTCAACCAAAGATTATCGCTAACCCAGAAGGTAACCGGACGACACCATCTGTTGTTTCATTCAAGAACGGTGAAACACAGGTCGGTGAAGTGGCTAAACGCCAAGCAATCACGAACCCCAACACGGTTCGTTCCATTAAGCGTCACATGGGTGAAGACGGCTACACCGTTGACATCGAAGGTAAGAAGTACACACCACAAGAAATCTCAGCAATGATCTTGCAATACATCAAGGGCTTCGCTGAAGATTACCTTGGTGAAAAGGTTGATCAGGCTGTTATCACAGTACCTGCTTACTTTAATGACGCTCAGCGTCAAGCAACCAAGGATGCTGGTAAGATCGCCGGCTTAACGGTTGAACGGATCATCAACGAACCAACGGCTTCTGCCTTGGCATACGGGATGGACAAGAAGGATAAAGACGAAAAGATCCTGGTCTACGACCTTGGTGGTGGGACATTTGATGTTTCCATCCTTGAATTAGGTGATGGTGTCTTCGACGTTCTGTCAACAAATGGTGACACACGTCTTGGTGGTGACGACTTTGACCAAAAGATCATCGATTGGTTAGTCGACAACTTCAAGAAGACAAACGGCATCGACCTGTCAAGCGACACAATGGCCATGCAACGGTTGAAGGATGCTGCTGAAAAGGCGAAGAAGGACCTGTCAGGGGTTAACGAAGCCCAAATTAGCTTGCCATTTATCTCAAGCGGTGACAACGGCCCACTTCACTTGGAAGAAACTTTGTCCCGTGCGCAATTTAACCAAATGACGGCTGACTTGATTGAACGGACAAAGACGCCGGTTCAAAACGCCTTGCGTGACGCTGACTTAACGATGGATGACATCGATGAAGTTATCTTAAATGGTGGGTCAACTCGGATCCCAGCCGTTCAAGAAGCCGTTAAGGAATTGGCCGGTAAGGAACCTAACCACTCCATTAACCCTGATGAAGCCGTTGCCTTAGGGGCAGCCGTTCAAGGTGGTGTGATCACTGGTGACGTGAAGGACGTTGTGCTTTTGGACGTTACGCCATTGTCATTAGGGATTGAAACAATGGGTGGTGTGTTCACGAAGCTGATCGACCGGAACACAACGATTCCAACGTCAAAGAGCCAAACATTCTCGACTGCCG
The DNA here is from genome assembly GCF_045862745.1 of Furfurilactobacillus entadae. NCBI lineage: Bacteria > Bacillati > Bacillota > Bacilli > Lactobacillales > Lactobacillaceae > Furfurilactobacillus > Furfurilactobacillus entadae. The sequence continues at coordinate 52,639 of NZ_BQXN01000006.1, forward strand.
CGGATAACCAACCAGCCGTTGATATTCACGTGTTGCAAGGTGAACGGCCAATGGCAAACGACAACAAGACCTTAGGAAACTTCCAGTTGGCAGACATCCCTGCTGCCCCTCGTGGTGTCCCTCAGATCCAAGTGACATTTGACATCGACAAGAACGGGATCGTGAACGTTTCTGCCAAGGATCTTGGAACAAACAAAGAACAAAAGATTACGATCAAGAGTAATTCTGGTTTGTCCGACGAAGAAATCGACCGGATGAAGAAGGAAGCCGACGAAAACGCTGATGCTGATAAGAAGCGTAAAGAAGAAGCTGACTTGAAGAATGAAGTTGACCAACTCTTGTTCCAAGTTGACAAGACGTTGGAAGACCTGAAGGGGAAAGTTTCTGATGAAGAAGTCAAGCAGGCCACTGATGCGCGTGATGCATTGAAGAAGGCCCAAGATGACAACAACATCGATGAAATGAAGACCAAGAAGGATGAATTGAACAAGATCGTTCAAGACTTGACGGTCAAGTTGTACCAACAAAATGCTGATTCACAAGCTGGTGCTGATGGCTCAGCTGCGGGTAGCGCTGACGGCAGTGCCGGTGGTGATGACACAGTTGACGGTGACTTCAAGGAAGTTGACCCAGACGACAAAAAGTAAGCATAGGTAACGACGGGGAGTCAAAGGCGCAGGCGCATCTTTGACTCTTTGTGCGTTTTACGGGTTGGTTTGTGTTACACTTACGCAATAAATGGCTGATCGTCACTTGGCGAGTCGGTTGTCACAAGTTAATTTTGGGGGTTCACACATGTCTCAAGGAAGAGATCCGTATGATGTGCTTGGCGTTGGCCGGGATGCATCACAGGACGAGATTAAGAAGGCGTACCGGAAGCTTTCAAAAAAGTACCATCCGGACTTGAATAAGGAGCCCGGCGCAGAAGATAAGTTTAAAGAAGTGGCTGATGCGTACGAAAAGGTCGGTGACCCACAAAAGCGGCAGCAGTATGATCAATACGGTGATGCTGGTCAGCAGTTTGGTGGTCAAGGTGGCTTTAACCAGGGCGGCTTTGGCGGCGGTCAGGGCTTCGGTTTTGATGACATCTTTAGCCAAATGTTTGGTGGTGGCGGTGGCGGTGCCCGGCGGAATCCTAACGCGCCACAACCAGGTCAAGACTTGCAGTATTCCATGTCGCTGAAGTTTGAGGAAGCGATTTTTGGGAAAAAGACCACGATCAAATACGACCGTGAAGAAGTTTGTGAGACGTGTGGTGGTAATGGAGCCAAACCGGGAACTTCACCCGTCACGTGTCACAACTGTGGCGGCTCTGGCTACGTTGAAACGGTCCGTAACACGCCACTTGGCCAGATGCGGTCACAACAGGTTTGTGACGTTTGTGGTGGAACGGGTAAGGAAATTAAAGAAAAGTGCCCAACCTGTCATGGTAATGGTCACGTGAGCGAAAGCCACGAGATCGAAGTGAGCGTGCCTGCTGGTGTTGATGATGGTCAACAAATGCGGCTGCAAGGTCAGGGTGAAGCCGGGACAAATGGTGGCCCTTATGGTGACCTGTATATTGTCTTCACGGTGCAACCAAGTAAGGACTTCAAGCGTGACGGCACGGACATCTACTTTGACCAACCATTAACGTTTGCGCAAGCTGCGTTAGGTGACGAAGTGGAAGTCAAGACGGTTCACGGTAACGTTAACCTGAAGATCCCTGCTGGAACGCAAAGCGAAACGACCTTCCGTTTGCGCGGTAAGGGTGTTCCGCACCTGCGTGGTAACGGCAATGGTGACGAACGGGTTACGGTGAAGGTTCAGACACCAAAGGGCCTCAATAAGGCGCAAAAAGAAGCACTGAAGGCCTTTGCGGAAGCAAGTGGTGAATCAGTGCCAAATGGTCACGGCGGCCTCTTTGGCCGGCGTTAATAGTGATTAATGACAAGGCACCCCTGGACAGATGTTGTTCATGGGTGCCTTGCTTGCGTTCTAAAATGACAGTCAATTAATGATCAGTTCCCGTTACTAATTGAGTGACCAGCAAAAAAGTGGGCACAAACGTTTGATAAAAATTGTGTGTTCACATAATCATTGCTATAATAAATGTTTAGGATTTCACATTAGCGAAGTCGGCGCAGCAGGTTACAACGGGACCGGCGCCAGTGACAGTTATTGTCAGCCAACCGTTTATGAAAACGAATCGCGATCATCAGGGTCGGATTCAAAAGGAGGACACGTATGGATCACCAACAAATGGCCGAACGGCAGCGGCACATTCGAAACTTTTCGATTGTTGCGCACATTGATCATGGTAAATCAACGCTGGCAGACCGGATCCTCGAACTAACGGACACCATTTCAAAACGCGAAATGCAAAATCAGGTTTTGGATGATATGCCGTTAGAACGTGAACGTGGGATTACAATTAAATTAAACGCCGTGGAATTACATTACCACGCAAAAGATGGGGAAACGTACATTTTCCATTTGATCGACACACCAGGGCACGTCGATTTTTCCTATGAAGTGTCACGATCACTTGCAGCGTGTGAAGGCGCCTTGTTGGTGGTTGACGCCGCTCAGGGGGTCGAAGCCCAAACGTTGGCGAACACCTATTTAGCAATTGATAATGACTTGGCAATTCTTCCGGTCATCAATAAAATTGATTTACCATCGGCCCAGCCTGAAGTGGTTCGTGAAGAAATTGAGGAAGACATCGGGATCGACGCCAGCAATGCTGTTTTGGCAAGTGCAAAGAGCGGAATCGGGATCACCGAAATTTTGGAACAAATCGTTCAAGAAGTGCCTGCACCAACGGGAGACCTGACAAAGCCGCTCAAGGCGTTGATCTTTGATTCTGTTTATGACGATTATCGTGGTGTCGTCCTGAGTTTACGGATCGTTGAAGGAACGGTGAAACCCGGTGATAAGATTCGGCTGATGAACTCCGGGACCGAGTATGAAGTCACGGAAGTGGGGGTCAACTCACCAAAACCCATCAAACGTGATATCTTGATGGCTGGTGATGTGGGTTATATCACGGCTTCCATTAAAGACATCGCGGACACGCAGGTTGGTGACACGGTCACCAGTGCAATTCATCCAACGGAAGCCGCCTTACCAGGTTACCGCAAGATGAACCCAATGGTGTTTGCCGGGTTATATCCCACAGACAACGGGAAGTATAACGATCTGCGTGAAGCACTTGAAAAGTTGCAGTTGAACGACGCTGCCTTGACGTTTGATCCTGAAAAATCACAAGCGCTGGGCTCTGGGTTCCGTTGTGGGTTCCTGGGAATGCTCCACATGGATGTCGTGCAGGAACGGTTGGAACGGGAGTTTGACCTCGATTTGATCACCACCGCACCGTCAGTGACGTACCATGTTGATCTGACGGATGGCGAGCAGGTCGTGGTGGAAAATCCGTCTGAAATGCCAGAACCGTCAAACATTAAGACCATTAACGAACCTTACGTTAAGGCAACCATTATGGTGCCGAATGATTACGTCGGTGCCGTCATGGAATTATGTCAGCGAAAACGTGGCGATTTTGACACCATGGAATACTTGGATGACCACCGGGTGAACGTGATTTACTACATGCCACTTTCAGAGATCATTTTTGATTTCTTTGATCGCTTGAAGAGTAGTACCCGTGGTTATGCGTCATTGGATTATGAGCTGAGTGGTTATCGTCCAGGTGACTTAGTGAAAATTGACATCCTGTTAAACGGTGATAAGGTTGATGCGTTAAGCTTTATCGTTGCCCGTGAGTTTGCGGCAAACCGTGGCCGGACGATTGTTGCCCGGTTAAAGAAGATCATCCCCCGGCAGAACTTTGAAATTCCGGTTCAGGCAGCCATTGGTTCTAAGGTGGTGGCCCGGTCGGATATTAAGGCGTACCGGAAGGACGTGACCGCTCACCTGTATGGTGGGGATCGCACTCGGCGGATGAAGCTGTTGGAAAAACAGAAAGCCGGGAAGAAACGGATGAAGTCTGTTGGGATCGTTGATGTGCCGCAAGAGGCCTTCATGGCAGTCCTTCAGACGGATGAAGAAGAAAGCCACAAAGCAAAATCATAACTGTAAAAAGATAAGACTAAAGGGGGTAAGCGGATGCTAACACGGACAAAAGCGTTTTTGAAGGCAAATCAGTTCCGTTATGAGAAGACGTACATTCGGCCAATGATGGTTCCGCAACACGTGTACGTCCTCCGGTTTGGAAAGAAAAAGGTTAATAACCGTTTGATTGTGAAGTATAGTCATGGTTGGACGGGTCGCTTGAAGATCGATGAGATTGACTTGCGACTTCATGGACAGCACAATCCGCGCGTTTTTCAAAATGAGGACGAGCTGCTGGATTATTTGGCTAGCCACATCTTAACCGAAGATGGCCGTGAACGTTATGTTCACGCAAGACGTGTTTCAGGACGTCATGAGCACCATCGCCAATCGTAAGTAAATAAAGGACTGATTGACAGTGACGTCAACCAGTCCTTTATTTGTTGTGCCTTAGTTAAAGAAGATCTCTCCATGGTATTTTGGCCTTAATTTTGGCACAATGGACACAGACAAGAATAACGAGGAGGAATTCATGATGAAGGTAATCGAATCGTTTGCAGCAACAAGCATTAATGAACCAGCGGCGATGGTGGATGGCACACGACCAGCACCAGTCGCTGGTGATCATGACGTTGTGGTCGCGGTGACTGCTGTGTCCGTTAATCCAGTGGATACGAAGTTACGCCAAAACTTAACGGCTGCTAAAATTCTGGGCTATGATGCCGTTGGGACGGTCATCCACGCGGGTGCGCTAGTTGATAATGTGGCGGTTGGTGATCGGGTCTATTATGCCGGCACAACTGGGCGTGATGGGTCAAACGCTGAGCAACAGGTTGTGGACGCACGCATCGTCGCAAAGGCACCAGCGACCTTAACGGATGCTGCGGCTGCGGCATTGCCATTAACGTCACTGACCGCAAGTGAAGTGCTGTTTGAAAAGATGGGGTTCACTAACGCCGTCAATGCGAATCGCGGTCAGGAACTTTTGATCATTAATGGCGCCGGGGGTGTCGGGTCCATGGCCATTCAGCTAGCAAAGTGGGCTGGTTTGACGGTGACAGCTACGGCGTCCCGTCCGGAAACCATTGCCTGGGTTAAGCAACTGGGCGCTGACCGGGTGTTTAACCACCGGGAAAACTTAGTTGAGCAAGCCCATGCGGAAAACATTGATGGCTTTGACGGAATTTTGATTTTGCATTCAACCGATCAGTACTTTGAACAGGCAGCACAGCTTGTGAAGGCGTTTGGTCATGTCGCCTCGATCGTTGAAAATCAGGGGCCGCTACCACTGGGCCTGTTGAAAAATAAGGCGGCCAGCTTTGACTGGGAGTACATGTTTGCTAAAACAGACTACCAGCAGGACCTCGCAAGCCAGGGACGTGAGCTGGCCCAAATTGCGACATTGGTGGATGCTGGGGCCCTGCAAAGTACCCTGACCAAAACCATTGCTGACGGGATTAATGCGGCTAGTTTACGGGCAGCCCATCAACTGGTTGAAGCCAATAAGATGACCGGCAAAGTGGTCGTGACTGGGCCGTTTAACGGATCGGTCATGCAGTAACCAATCGAAAAGGGGAATAACGAGACGTGGAGTGGACTGAAGTTGCAGTAACAACAACGAACGAGGCCGTTGAGGCCGTTAGTAACATTTTAATGGACGCCGGGGCGACCGGGACCAAAATTGAGGACGCCGCCGATTTTCTTGCGCTTCAAGCGGAGTTTCCGGGTGAACTGTTGGATAAGAAGAGTGTGCCTCATTTGGATCAGGGTGCGGTGGTCACGGCGTACTATCCAGAGACCGTTGTCATGGCGGAAGCATTAACCACAATCAAGACCCGCTTGGCTGAATTAACAACGTTTGGCCTGGATGCTGGTGACGCGAGTGTCATGGTCAAACCAGTGGCGGATGACGACTGGGCCACAGCGTGGAAAAAGTATTATCATCCGGTTCGGGTAACCCGCTACCTAACCGTGGTGCCAAGCTGGGAGCATTATGAACCGACCTCAGCCGATGAAAAGTTACTGGTTTTAGACCCCGGCATGGCCTTTGGTACCGGGACTCACCCGACAACGTCATTGATGTTGCAAGCGTTGGAAATGGTGGTCCGTGGTGGTGAAACGGTGCTAGATGTCGGGACTGGTTCTGGGGTGTTGTCCATTGCGGCAAAACAACTGGGGGCTGGCGACGTGTATGCATATGATGTTGATCAAATTGCCGTGGATGCTGCCAATAGTAACTTGGCATTAAACCCGGTTGCCAGCGATGTCCAGGTGGCAGCAAACGACTTGTTGGCTGGCGTAAACCAGCACGCAGACATCATCGTGGCGAACATTCTTGCTGAGATTCTGGTGCCATTGATTCCGCAAACGGCGCCCTTGTTACCAGAACACGGCCTTTTCTTGCTCAGTGGAATCATTGTCGACAAGTATCCGCTGATTAAAGAGCAGCTTGAAGTGGCCGGCTATCGGATCGTTGAAGTTATGCGTCGTGGAGACTGGTACGGCATTATTGCACAAAAACCGGGGGTTGATGATTAGTCATGCAACATTACTTTTTACCGACCGAGCTGGTGTTAACGACGGTGGGCGAAACGTTTTCACTGACACCCGCCCTTTATAAACATTTTGTTCAAGTGCTTCGGGCCCAGGTGGGGACAACCGCCGAATTTGTTACCGGGGAACATCAGCTTCTGGAAGCCCAACTGACCACGTTGACGCCAGACGATAAACAAGCGGTGATGACCGTGACCGCATTTAAACCGAGCACGGTGGAGCTACCAGTTCACACCCGGATCGTTTGTGGTGTGCCAAAGGGTGACAAGGCAGAATTGATCACACAAAAAGCGACAGAACTTGGGGTTGCTGAAATTGTGTTTGTGCCCACAGCTTGGGCGGTTGCGTCATGGAAGCAAAAAGCGGCTAAGAAAATTAGTCGTTATCAAGAGATTGCGACAAACGCGGCCCAACAGTCACACCGGTTGGTTATCCCGACTGTTCGCTATTGTGAATCGTTGACAGCGGCCTTAACACTGCCCACTGATGCTGGACTGGTAGCGTGGGAAGAAGCCGCCAAGCAGGGGGAACAGGCACAGTTAGCCCAAACGTTGACACAGCTTCAACCGGGTCAGTGGGTCACGGCCATTTTTGGCCCTGAAGGCGGGTTGAGTCAGGACGAAGCGGCCCAGATTACCGCTGCTGGTTATGTAACGGCTGGTCTTGGCCCCCGGATCTTACGGACAGAAACGGCACCGCTGTACTTTTTAAGCGCCGTTTCGTATGCGACTGAACTGTTTGCCTAGCAGAAGTTTGAAAGAAAACCTTAAGGGCACGATGTTTTTGTGACGCCACGTAGAAAATTGACTATAATAACCACTATGATTAAAATTCGATAACAAGCGTGGCGATAGTATGAGTTATTTTAAAAAACATAGCGGCTGGCAATATTGGCTGGGTGGATTGGTTGTTGGCGCGGTGTTGCCATGGCTGGTTAATCTCTCCAGTTTGTCGGTGTACCATAAGGTTTTGTGGCTTCTCATTGGGTTTAACGGCCTGTATGCAATTCTCGTGGGGTGGCGTGTTAGTCGCCAACAGCGTGATAATTGGCACGTGGTGATTTTCCCGATGGTCTTTGCCGTAGCGACATTTCTGTTCAAAACGAACGCACATGATTATGCCTATTACATGGCCATTGGCTACGCATGTATCAGTTACTTTGTGGTTGGCTTTAATGCTGGTTTTATGGTGGGCCAACAACCAACCCGACCACGGCAGTCACAGACGACTGAACAACCAACTGTGGGGAGTCAGGGCTAATTGAAAAAGGTTAACGGCACTTTTTGAAAGTGTTCTTAGCGTAAACAGACTGACCCCTGAAACGATGGTGGTCAGTTTTTTTGTGTCTGATCAGGGTTGATCAGTCGACGAGGCTCATTTTTCGGTCAATTAACAGAAAATCCGTTAATTAGACCGGATTTCAGCTCGTTAGGATTGTTTAATTTGACAATTCGGTTAAAATAAGGAAAACAATTCATTAATTTTATTGGGGTGAGACGATGTCAAAAGAACACATTTGGACCGCTGAAGAGGTTATGACCCAGGTGGGCACCTATATGAACGATGACCACGTGGCAGAAGTCCGTGAGGCATATGATTTTGCGGCCCGGGTTCACGCTGACCAACAGCGCCAATCTGGTGAGGCTTACATCATGCACCCAATTCAGGTTGCCGCCATTTTGGCAGATCTGAAAATGGACCCGGCAACGGTTGAGGCCGGTTTTTTACATGACGTTGTGGAAGACACAGTAGCAACGTTAGACGACCTGCGTGAACTGTTCGGTAATGACGTGGCCGAAATTGTTGATGGGGTCACTAAGATTGGGAAAATCAAGTACCGGTCAAACAGAGAACAATTGGCGGAAAACCACCGAAAGTTACTGCTGGCGATGTCACACGACATTCGGGTGATCATCGTGAAGCTGGCAGACCGCTTGCACAACATGCGGACGTTACAGCATTTGCGGCCGGATAAGCAACGCCGCATTGCTAACGAAACGTTAGAGATTTACGCACCATTGGCGGACCGGTTAGGGATCAGCACCATTAAGTGGGAACTGGAAGACTTGAGCTTGCGGTACCTTAACCCAGAACAGTATTACCGCATCGTTCACTTGATGAACTCTAAGCGTAACCAACGGATCGAGATCATCAATGAGGCCATTGACGAATTAAACGGTGCAATCAGTGACCTCGGCATCGAAACCGAAGTGTATGGGCGTCCGAAGCACATCTATTCTGTGTACCGAAAGATGGTTGATAAGCACAAACAGTTTGACCAAATCTATGATCTGCTTGCCATTCGGGTGATCGTGAAATCAATTCGTGATTGTTACGGCGTTTTAGGGGCCATTCACACCCACTGGACGCCAATGCCTGGGCGGTTTAAGGATTACATCGCCATGCCAAAAGCAAATATGTACCAATCACTGCACACCACGGTGATTGGACCAGAGGGCAAACCACTTGAAATTCAGATTCGGACGGAAGACATGCACCGGATCGCTGAATACGGGGTTGCTGCGCATTGGGCGTACAAAGAAGGGCAAACGGATGAAGTGCAGGAGACGTCAAACGATGACCGGTTAAACTGGTTTAAGCAGATCATCGAATTGCAGAATAACGCCTCAAATGCGGACGACTTCATGGAAGGCGTCAAGGGGGATCTATTCACGGATTCCGTTTACGCGTTCACACCAAAGGGTGATGTACTGGAACTGCCAAAGGGTGCCGGGCCACTTGATATGGCCTACATCATTCATACGCAGGTCGGTAACCACACCACTGGTGCCAAAGTGAATGGGAAGATTGTCCCCCTGGATTCCGAAATTAAGACGGGGGACATCGTTGACATTTTAACGTCACAAAATTCAAGTGGGCCGAGTCGTGACTGGGTCAACCTTGTGCACACACGGCGGGCACGGAATAAGATCAAACAGCATTTCCGGAAGCTAGATCGTGATGATAACATTGCTAGTGGCCGTGACATGGTCATGCATCAGCTTCGTGAACTGAATTTTGATGCGCGGGAAATCATGACGGATGAAAATTTGGCTAACGTTGCTGAACGGATGCACTATCGGTCAACGGATGATCTATTGTCGGCCATTGGCTTTGGTGACGCAGCACCAATGGGTGTCGCCAACAGGTTAACGTCTGATAAACGGGCGCAGCTAGAGGCCGATCGCCAGGCAGAAGCGGAGCGGGAGATTTTATCCGATAACGGCGACAAACCAAAGGCCGAAGAACCACAAACGATTGCGGCTAAGGACGATGCCAAACGCTCCTCTTCTGATGGGGTCATCATCGAGGGGGTCGATAACCTCCTTGTTCGTTTGAGTCACTGTTGTTCACCAGTGCCTGGCGATCCCATCGTTGGGTACATTACGAAGGGCCGCGGGGTCTCTGTTCACCGGGCTGACTGTCCAAACGTCCGTGCAGCTGAAGAACACGGTGAACGAATCGTTGATGTTGTGTGGGAGGATCCAGAAAACAACCGCACCAACTACAACGCTGACATCGAAGTTCGCGGCTACAATCGTAACGGGATGTTAAATGACGTGTTGCGTGTCATCAACAACACCACAAAATTCCTATCATCGGTTAGCGGCAAGGTTGATCACAACAAGATGGTTGTTGTTTCCGCAACCGTTGGTGTCCGTAACGTTGAGGTATTGAATCACATTATGGATAACATCAAGAATGTTCCGGATGTTTACGAAGTTTTACGAGCAACCCATTAATTTGTCGTATTTTTAAGAAGGGGTGTTAAGGATGCGGGTGTTAGCACAACGGGTTCGGCAGGCTACCGTGACCATTGATGGCCAGCAGGTGGGCGCCATTGACCACGGATTATTACTGTTGGTCGGAATTGCGCCAACCGATACTGCGCAAACGGTGGACTACCTGGCGAAAAAAATTCTGAATTCACGGTTGTTTAGCGATGAGGATGGCAAGATGAACAAGAGTGTGCAAGACGTGGCGGGCGCGATCTTATCCGTGTCACAATTCACGTTGTACGCGGATCTTGTCCATGGCAACCGGCCGGGCTTTTCAACGGCAGCGACGCCTGAAATTGCTGAACCACTATGGGCGCGACTGAACCAACAATTGGCGGCGGTCGTTCCACTTGAAACCGGCGAATTTGGTGCCGACATGCAGGTGAGTTTGGTCAATGATGGCCCAGTGACCTTACTGTTCGAACGTGACTAAGACAACAAAAAAGACGGATCACCCAACTAACTTGGGCGGTCCGTCTTTTTAAATTGAAGTAGATCTATGTGCTACTGGGCCTTAGCGGCAAAATACTGATCCAAACCGGTTGTAACGGAATGCGCCACCCGGTAGGGATACGTTATGCCGCTGATGGTTCGAAAGTCCTTCTTGTCGTTAATGTAACCCATTTCTAGAAGCACAGCGGGCCGTTGGTTTTCACGAATGACCTCGAAGTTACCAAACTGAATGCCCTTGTTAGGCATGGGGTAGTGGTTCATCTGCTTGTTTAATGCTTCTGCAAGCCCGTATGACGTCCCTTTATGGTAATAGTAGGTCGTTAGCCCAGAGGATTGATTAACGGCCGGAGATGAATCGAAGTGGATACTGATGAATGCGTCAGCTTGAACCTCGTTTGACAGTGCTGGTCGTGGTGCAAGGCCAACATATTTATCCGTGTCGCGGGTCATGATGACATGGGCACCGCGGCGGCGAAGGTCGCTAGCGACCGCCTGGGCAACCTTCAACGTGTACGTTTTTTCCATGTCCTTTGCTTTAGTGGCATCCATGGTGTGCAGGGCGCCTGAATCAGCGCCACCGTGACCGGGATCAATCACAATTGTCGCCTCTGAAAGGGAGGTGGCCTTCTTCAGGTTTGTCCGCCGGTCAACTAACCAACTGGCAACCCACCCGGTGTGACGATCATCATAACGAACGTGGTACCACAAGTTTTTTTCGCCAATTTTCACCAGCCGACTGTTAAGCTTGGCCTTATGAATGGTTTTATCCGATAAGCTGGGGCCAGAATGCACGTTAAGGTTGTCCACACTGACCGTCACCGTTTGCTCACGGGTTAGCCAAAAGAGAAGAAGCCCGACGGTAATGGTCACGACAATGGTGACCGTGAGCTGAAACCAACGTTGTTTCAAAAAATTCATAGTTTTTTCAATCCTTATTTAGTAAATTAGACCAATTATAGCAAATTCTCCGGGTTCAAACCGCAAATTCAGTGAATCGACTTGACAGATGGGCAAAACTAAACTAAGTTTTAAACACGATATAACAATATTAAAACCGGTGATGGAAGACCATTAGTGGTGCCGATTAACCAAGAGAGCAAGTGGGTGGTGAAAACTTGCATAATCAGCAACATGAAGACACTTTCTAGGTGGATGAAAATCCCGTCGCAAATGACGTTACCCGTGAGAACCAATAAAGGTGGTACCGTGCGCAAGCACCCTTGAATTTAACGTCAGGGGTGTTTTTTTATTTTTTCGGCACCATTAACGATCACGTTGCATTGTTATGCTAACAATTTTGGAGGTCAAGATTATGAAATACCAACGCCCAAAAGGGACCGCAGATATTTTACCCGGTGAATCAGCAAAGTGGAGTTACGTGGAAGAAACGGCCCGACTGCTGTTTGATAATTACCAATTTCATGAAATTCGGACACCGCTGTTTGAGAACTTCGAAGTTTTCTCACGGTCTGCCGGAGACACCAGCGATGTCGTTACCAAGGAAATGTACGATTTTCATGATAAGGGCGATCGCCACATTGCGCTACGGCCAGAGGGAACGGCTGGGGTTGTTCGGGCCTACGTTGAAAATAAACTGTACGCGCCTGAACAAGAGAAGCCATACAAAGTCTACTACATGGGACCAATGTTCCGTTATGAACGGCCACAATCTGGGCGGATGCGTGAATTTCATCAAATCGGGGTTGAAGCCTTCGGGAGTGATTCACCAGCAGTTGATGTTGAAGTAATGGCCATGGCCATGGACTTCTTCACCCAATTGGGACTGTCAGGCTTGAAGTTAGCCATCAATTCACTGGGTGACCAGGAGACACGGGCAGCGTACCACCAAGCACTTGTTGATTATTTGGAACCTCATTTTGCCGAACTTAGTGAGGATTCACAGGCCCGCTTACACAAAAACCCATTACGCGTGTTGGACAGTAAAGCAGACCAAGACAAGGTCATTGTTGAAAATGCGCCATCCATCCTTGACTTCATGACGCCAGCGGCACAAGCCCATTTAGACGCCGTCAAGGAGATGCTAACGTCATTATCAATTCCGTTTGAAGTGGATGCAACGATGGTGCGCGGTCTGGATTACTATAACCACACAATTTTCGAAATCGAAAGTAACGCGTCTGTTTTAGGGCACGGATGGACAACCATCTGTGGTGGTGGTCGTTACAACGGGTTGGTTGAAGAATTGGGTGGCCCAGAAACACCTGGCTTTGGTTTTGGGATCGGATTGGAACGGCTCTTATTACTGCTGGATCAAGCAGCAGTCAGCATGCCAACCGAAATGCCACTTGATGTTTACGTTGTCGGTATCGGTGAAGAAACCAGCAGCACAACGCTCCAACTTGTGCAGGCCATTCGCCACGCTGGCTTCAGTGCGGACCGGGATTACCTGAACCGGAAACCAAAGGCTCAGTTTAAGACGGCCGATCGCCGTTCAGCACGGTTTACAATGACCGTTGGTGAAAAGGAGTTGGCAAGTCAAACGGTCAACTTTAAAAACATGGCCTCTGGCGAAGAAGTAACGGTGCCAATGGCGGATGTGACTGCCGACTTTGGTCGGATTTTTGACCGTTATTTTGAAGAAGATTAGGCAATAAAAGGAGAGTTCAACAATGGAACGAACACAATATGCGGGCCTCATTGATGAAAGCTATGAAGGCCAAGAAGTCACCCTTGAGGGGTGGGTCCAAAAACGCCGGGACTTAGGAAAGCTGATTTTTATTGACCTGCGTGATCGTGAAGGCCTAGTTCAACTGGTCTTCAGTGCGGCCAATGGTGAAGCAGCGTTAGCAGCTGCTGAAGAAATGCGGAGCGAATTCGTTATTAAAATTAACGGAACGGTCAAGGCCAGAAGTGCAAAGGAAGTTAACCCGGACATGAAGACCGGGAAGGTGGAAGTGGAAGTTAACGCTGCTGAAATCTTGAACCGGTCAAAGGTGCCGCCGTTTGATATTTCAAACGGGGTGGAAGCCGCTGAAGACCTGAAGTTAAAGTACCGTTACCTTGATTTACGGCGGCCAGAGATGCAACGTGGATTGATCATGCGAAGTAAGATCACCCAGGCTGTGCACAGTTACTTTGATGAAAATGGCTTTATCGACATCGAAACGCCAGACTTAACGAAGTCGACACCAGAAGGGGCCAGAGATTACCTGGTGCCAAGTCGGATCTATCCAGGTCATTTCTACGCATTGCCACAGTCACCACAGTTATTTAAACAGTTATTGATGGGCGCTGGGTTTGACCGTTACTACCAAATTGCGCGGTGTTTCCGTGACGAAGATCTCCGTGGTGACCGGCAACCTGAATTTACACAGATTGACATGGAAACCAGTTTCATGAGTCAACATGACATCATGGACATGACGGAAGGGCTGATCGCCCGGGTGATGAAGAACACGTTGAACATGGACGTGACGTTGCCATTCAACCGGATCACATGGCAAGAATCCATGGATCGGTTCGGAACGGACCAACCAGACTTACGGTTTGACATGGAATTAAAGGATCTGTCAGCATTGATGGCTGACAGTAGCTTTAAGGTCTTTAGTGGCGCCGTTGAAAACGGTGGTCAGGTGAAGGCCATTGCCGTGCCAAACGGGGCGGACCACTACTCACGGAAACAGATCGACGCCTTCACGGACTACATCAAGCGGTTTGGTGCTAAGGGGTTGGCCTGGGTCAAGGTCGTTGACGGTGCCTTCAACGGCCCGGTTGCCAAGTTCATCAACGATCAGTTTGATGACATTACGACGGCGACAGCAGCTAATGATGGTGATTTGATCCTGTTCGTCGCTGACAGAAGCAAAGTTGTTGCAGATAGTTTAGGCTACTTGCGGACAACGATTGCTAAGGAAATGGACATGATCGACGCCGATAAGTTTGCGTTCTTGTGGGTGATTGACTGGCCACTGTTTGAATACGATGAAGGGGCTGAACGATGGGTCCCAGCGCACCACCCATTCACAATGCCAAATGAAGGCGATGAACACTACTTGAATGATGGTGAAGATCCTTACAAGGCCCATGCCCAAAGTTACGACATCATTTTAAATGGTTTGGAACTTGGTGGTGGCTCAATCCGGATCCACACGCGTGAGCTACAAGAAAAAATGTTGAAAGCCCTTGGGTTTACGCCAGAGCGGGCCAATGATCAATTTGGCTTCCTGCTGAATGCCTTGGATTACGGGTTCCCACCACATGGTGGTTTAGCCATCGGGTTAGACCGGTTTGCCCGGCTATTAGCGGGCGCTGACAACATTCGTGAAGTCATTGCCTTTCCAAAGAATTCAAAGGCAACAGAACCGATGACAGAGGCCCCAAGTCAGGTATCTGATCACCAATTAACAGAATTATCGCTGGCGGTCAATGAACCGGCAGCAACGTCAGAAGATAAATAAGAATCAAGCAATCGCCGTGAGCCCTGCTCGCGACGATTTTTTAGTGGGTAAAAATGGCAATTACCACTGGTTCGATAAAAAAAGTCAGTGACTTTCTTTGCCAAGTGTTGTGAATTTACTTACAATATGTTTGAATAAAGGAATCTATTATTGTAAGTAAACCACTTTGCTATTGTTGGAGGAGAACTATGAATAAGTACGTTGCAATCGTCGGCACGAATGCTGATCACTCAACGAATCGGCAACTGTTGCAGTTCATGCAACAGCATTTTAATGACCAAGCAACCATTGAAATTGTCGAAATCACCAATTTACCGTTGTTTAACAAACCAGAAAACATGAAGGTGCCCGCAGTGGCCACGAACATTGCGGATAAAATCGATCATGCGGATGGTGTAATTATCAGCACCCCAGAATACGATCACTCAGTTCCTGCGGCCTTAATGAACGCCTTGGAATGGTTATCTTACGGGATTCACCCATTTGTGGACAAACCGGTCATGATCACTGGTGCTTCATACGGTTCCCTTGGTTCTTCACGGGCACAGGGGCACTTACGGTTAATTCTTGATTCACCAGAATTACGCGCCCGGATCATGCCAAGTTCAGAATTTTTGTTGGCACACTCATTGCAGGCGTTTGATGAAGACGGGAACTTAACTGATCAAGAACAAGTGACCAAGCTAGATGGTCTGTTCGCCGACTTTGAAACGTTTGTTGCCATGACAAAGCAACTGAACCACACGACCGCTCAGGACCAAAAAGAAGCGGCCAATTTCTCATGGGATAATTTATAGGAGGCGCGGAAAAATGAAATTAGTTGGAATTGCCGGCTCCATTGCCGATCATTCATATAATCGGATGTTATTAAAGTTTATTGCCAACCACTTCAGTGACCAGGTTGAGATTGAATTGTTAGACATCAATGATGTCCCACTGTTTAACGAGAGTGATGACCAAACCAATAGTCCTGCCATTCAATACTTAACTCATAAAATTGAAGCGGCAGACGGGGTGATCATTAGCACACCAGAACACAATCACACGTTGACGGCCAGCTTGAAGAGCGTCATTGAATGGTTATCTTACAACGTTCATCCGCTGAACGATAAGCCAGTTATGATCGTGGGAGCGTCTTATTACGATCAAGGCTCATCACGAGCTCAGCTAATGCTGCGGCAAATTTTGGAATCACCTGGTGTTAACGCCATTGTGATGCCCGGAAACGAATTCTTATTGGCAAACGTTAAGGACGCGTTTGACGATAACCAACAACTGGTTGACCAACGGACGGTTGATTTTCTTGGGAGCACATTAGCAAAGTTCTTGAACTTTGTTCGGGTCATTAACACGTTAAACGAACCAGCAGAACCAACTGGCGCAGCGGCAGAAGACTTAACGGCGAGCGGCCACATTGATACAACGGTTGATGGCGTTGATATGAGCGCCGATGATTGGTTGGAACAAGCGGCAGAAAAGACCCATGCTGTCAGTGGAAATACCTACGTGAAGTTGGACCGGGGGTTGTTAACGGTTGATCAACTGAACGCCTTTTTGAACGCGATGCCGATGGAATTGACGTACGCTGATAGCAACAACCAGTTCTTGTACTACAACCAACAAGGGCCAGCCAAGAAGATGCTGGCACCACGTGTACCTGGTCAAGTGGGAAGTGCGCTTTCCATGGTTCACCCAAAGCGGGCGGAACAGCACGTTGCTGAAGTGATTAACGCCTTGCGGACTGGTAAGACACCAGAAGTGAAGATGGCAATTCCGGGTAACGGGCCTGATAAATTTATCATGCACTATTACCGGGCCATGCACGACGGCAAAGATCAGTACATGGGGATCAATGAATACGTGCTCGATTTGATGCCAACCATTAACTACTATCTTTCACAAACAGGGCAGAAGCTTGTGGCTGATCCGGATGCACCGGACGCCGTCTCTGGTGCATCAGAGAAAGAGGCAACGCCTAAGGTTGCCGCAATGGCACCTGCTGAACCTGAGACAGACGACACAACCAGTGCTTCGGTGGACATGGATGAAGGCGAAGAAACGGTAGCTGCACCGGTAACGCCCACACCAGTAGAAAAGCCGGTTGAGCCTGAAACAGATGACACAACTAGTGCCTCTGTGGACGACTAAGTCACAGCTTTGTGAATAGCGGTGGTGACTAACCGACGCAAGTTGTCGGTCTGTAAATTAAAGCGGCTGCTTTCCCATAGACGGGAAAGCAGCCGCTTTTTGAATGTGTTTATATTATAACAATGGGCCTCACCGAGATTACTGCTCGTAGGTCACCTGTCGTTTAAAATCAATGGTGCGTGTTTGCTGATGCTTTGAGGTTTCTTTACCACGAAGTTGTTGACCATGAGTCCCCAGTGTTTTGGTGACTGAAGCTGGCTGTTCAGACCATTTTGCTGACGTGAGGTGAACGGTCAGGGTGCCTGGCGTCAGTGGGTCGCCGTTGACAGTGAGTGGGCTTGTCTTAAACGTCTTCTCCGATGTAACCGTAACATCATCACCAACCACCGTGTTTTTGGCGGTAATGACCACATGGAGTTTTGTTTTTTCCGGAAGGTTAGTGGTTCCAGTCAAACGGACGTGACCATTGTGATCGACTGTCATGTGCAGGGTCGTTTTTGCCGCGACTGTTTTGGTCGAGTGGCTTGTGTCGAGCCATGTTTCACCAACCTTGGGGTTTCCCGATGAAGGGGCAAGACCAGCAATGGTCCAGACACCAATGGATAAAAGGGATAAACAGATGGCAAGAATGAGCTTTGTCTTATTTTTCCACGGGCCGAATTTGTACATCACGTAAATGCCGGCTGGAAAGAAAATAACGGTTAAAACAATGCCAAACCAGGGTTCTTTATAAAAGCTATTTGCTTGTGTATTCATGAAGACCTCCAAATCTGATTCTCTTAGTATAGCATGTGGGTCCGGTTAAAAACTGCTGACTTTAGCCCAGTATTGCGCGGACTTTGTTATAATGGGGCCATCAATTAAAAAGGATCTGAATCATGAATGACTTACAGCAGTTAATCGAACGGCATCAGTACACGGGTCGATTGGGAACCGCCTTTATTTACTCAATTTGTGTCTCCATCGCCCTAAACTTCTTCTGGAACCCCGGTCACATTTATTCTTCTGGGATTACCGGGGCAGCACAATTGACCCACACACTATCGTCGCGCTACCTGGGTGTTAATTTGGGAATCGGGGAATTGCTCTTTCTCCTAAACGTGCCGTTATTTGTCCTCGCCTGGCTTAAAATTAGTCACCGGTTTACTGTGTTCACCGTGATTGCCGTTGGGCTATCCACGGTCATGATCAAGGTGCTTCATCCCGTTACCTTAACGACCGACCCCATTGTTTGTGCCATTTTTGGTGGAGCAGTCAACGGCTTTGGGACTGGGCTGGCTCTGCGTTACGGGATTTCGACTGGTGGTTTGGATATCCTGGGAATCGTGATTCGCCGGGCGACCGGCCGGAAAATCGGCCAAATCAACATGATGTTCAATGCGTTTATCGTGGTGGCCGCTGGGTTCGTCTTTGGCTGGCCCTACGCGTTTTACTCAGCCATCGGGATCTTTGTGAATGCCAGGGTCATGGACATGGTCTACACCCGGCAGCAACGGCTCCAAGTGATGATCATTACCGACCGGCCGAAGACGGTGGTGGATTCCGTTCAGCACCACATTCGGCGGGGAATCACCATTGTTCACGGTGCCGAGGGGGCCTATAAGCACGATGAAAAGGCAATTCTCTTTACCGTGATCTCTGGTTACGAGGTCGGCGAGCTCCAGGAAGCCATCAATGAATCAGATCCTGGGTCATTCGTTTCATTGAGCAACATTACCCGGATCTTAGGGAACTTTTATGAGCCACGGTTATAAACCAAAGGAGTGTTTAACTAAATGTTAGTTGGATCGCATGTCAGCATGAGTGGTAAAAAAATGTTACTGGGCGCCGCTGAAGAGGCTGCTAGCTATCATGCTAGTACCTTTATGATTTATACGGGGGCCCCGCAAAACACACGGCGAAAGGCCGTTAGCGAGATGAACGTTGAAGCCGGCCACGACTACATGGCTGAGCAGGGGCTTGCTCATGTTGTCGTCCACGCGCCCTACATTGTGAACTTAGGGAACACCTATAAACCAGAAAACTTTGCATTTGCGGTTGATTTCTTACGTGAAGAAGTGCGCCGGGCGGATGCGCTGGGGGCTGAACAAATTGTTTTACACCCTGGTGCTCACGTTGGTGCTGGTCCGGACGCTGCGATTGCGTCCATCATAAAGGGGCTAAACGAAATTTTAACGCCTGAACAACACGCCCAGATTGCGATTGAGACCATGGCTGGTAAGGGAACTGAGGTCGGCACGACCTTTGAACAGCTGGCAGAAATGATTGATGGGGTTACGTTAAACGAAAAAATTTCCATTTGTTTTGATACCTGTCACACCAGTGATGCCGGTTATGCCATTAAGGATGATTTTGATGGTGTCATGAGTGAATTTGATCAAATTATTGGGTTGGACCGGATCAAGGTCATTCATCTGAATGATTCTAAGAATCCCCAGGGAGCCCATAAAGATCGCCATGCCAATTTGGGCTATGGTGAAATCGGCTTTGACCGATTAAACGCCATCGCCCATGATCCGCGGTTTGAAATAATTCCGAAGATTATGGAAACGCCATATGTGCCGGTTGATCCAGAAAATAATCCGAAACTGAAGCGGTCACCTTATGGTTATGAAATTGCTGAATTGGAAGCCGGGCAATTTAATGCGCATTTAGCAGCGGACATTATTGCAGACCGTCCGTTTGATGCGTTTCTAAAATGATTGCAGAATTTTAAAATAATTAGCTGTTAGTAATTGACGTTGGGCAATGGTTTCTGTATACTCTTTTAAGGACAGTTAAGTGCGAATCGTACAAAACCGTTACTAAACGCTCGAAGGGAGGGGATTTCACAATGGCAAAGACAGTTGTTCGTAAGAACGAATCCTTAGATGATGCTCTCCGGCGTTTCAAACGGACCGTTTCTAAGAACGGAACCCTTCAAGAATACCGTAAACGGGAATTCTATGAAAAGCCAAGTGTTAAGCGCAAGCTTAAGTCAGAGGCTGCTCGTAAACGCAAGAACAAGAAGAGCCGCTTTTAATGATTAAACGTCAGTTATTGTAACTGGCGTTTTTTTATGGTTTTTATTCGTGTAGGCCTGCCCCCTGTTTTTGGGAAAAGCGGTATACTAGATTCATTAGTTAAGGGAGGTACATGAGAAATGACACTATTAGACCAATTAAACGCTGATTTGAAGACGGCAATGAAGGCACGGGACAAACAGACCCTAACTGTCATTCGCTCGCTTAAATCGGCTGTTATGAATGAACAAATTGATTTGGGCCACGATTTAACGGATGACGAAGGGGTTACTGTCGTCGCCCGGGGCTTAAAGCAGCGCCGTGAATCACTCGCTGAATTTGAAAAGGCTGATCGGGCCGAATTGGTGGCTGATACAAAGGCCGAAATCGCAATTGTTGAACGGTACATGCCGGCACAAATGAGTGCAGACAAAATTGCTGCGGTGGTTAAGGAAACGGCTGACCAAGTTGGCGCAACCAGTAAGGCGGACTTTGGTAAGTTAATGGGGGCCGTAATGCCTAAGATTAAAGGAAAGGCTGACGGGAACATGGTTAACCAAGCAGTCAAGGCGTTGTTAAGTTAACAATACTATTGAAGCTAACCTTAAAGAACATCACGACGGAGATTACTCCGGTTGTGATGTTTTTTTGTGATGCTAACTAATTTTTCCGGCTGAAGAAGCATCGCGAAACTACATATTTCGTTTAAATATTCATTAGATGAATAACTAATAAAAAACAATTTGAATAAGTAATATAATTGTTTTTAACAATTTTTTTATATATTTTTGATGATTTATCTGTTATTTAATTAAGTTTACGGTTACACTTAGAAGTGGTTAGAACACAAGACGGTTGTTCACTGCTTAATTAATATTTGTTTAATAATACACAATCAAAAAAATAAAATTTGTTGATTGATTTTTTATTGATAGGCTTTGGGGGCAATAACATGAAAACCGATTTAAACAGGATGGGTTGGCCAGGTAAAACACATTATAAACTGTATAAGTCTGGCAAAATGTGGGTCACCGCTGGGATGACACTTTTTTCGATTGGATTAGGCTTAACGGTCAGTCAACCGACGTTAGTAAAAGCGGCAACGGTAGATGACGGAACTGACGCGGAAACAACGGCGAGTTCAGTCACACCGCTCACTGAGCAAAAGGCGGTGACTTTACAATCATCAGCGGCAGACAATTCACAAGCAACAAGTGAAGCAACTTCGACAGCGAGTGCCACCACGGCTCAGTCTGCGACAAGTGCTGCAAGTGACGCTTCATCAACGGCTAGTCAAGCGACCGTAACGTCTGCAACAAAGACGACAGACACGCGCTCACAAACTGACACAACAACGGCAACGTCCGCCGCTAGTTCTAGTGCTGCCACGGCAAGTGCTGCCGCAACAGAAACGGTTGCCAGTCAAGCGCTCGCAACACAGAAAGTCGCGACGACTCAAATTGTTGCGGCCGATGACACCGTGGCAACGCCAACTGTGAGTTTAGTTACTAGTGGAACAATTTCAATGGTTTATAAAACAGGTGCGGCTAATCTGGGACAGTTGAGCTTATATGTTAGTTCACCAACAACATCGCCAGCCAATGATGCAGCCCTATATATGCAAGATGACTCTGGCAATTATTTTGTTGACGCAAATGGAACAAAAGTTAACTTGCTGTATTTATTATTAAACGATCCTTCGGCTGAGAACTACTTGAGCATTACCTATACAGATCTTAAAGGAAATACAATAACTTATCCTGATGGAACTGATTTAACGACACTTACGGCGCCGGGTGACTACGCAATCACATTAAATGACGCTGGAAAAGGTGCAATGGAAAGCATTATTCAGTCTCCAAATAGTGTTGGACAGTATGTACTGCCCATGAGCCCGGATGATATTACGCCAACCTTTTCGGAAGGTGCAACGGACTATACTTTCCATGTAAAGATTTTGCCTGCCACCATTAAAGCTTCTGTGGAAAATAGTGGCACTAATGATATGCGGGTTTTGCAAGGAACTCAAACTTATACGGGGCAATTAACGATGATTCCGTTAATTTCTGTTCGGGATGGTTCTGGTAATCAAGCCTTGATTATCTCAAGCGGCAAAATAAGCAATATGGCAACTGATATTAACGGAACCATTGGCCAAACGGTTTTGACGACAGCTGACTTTACCTATGCTTATCAAGGAACAACTAACTTAACCGGCGCAGATGTTGGGAATTACATTGCAACGTTGACACCGGCTGGTGCAGCAAAAATTCAGGCTGTATTGGGAACAAATTATGTTCTCGATGCTAATGCAACGTTTGTTAACCAAAATCCAAGTTTTATTACAGCCGCCAAATTAACAGTAGCAACTGTCCCAGCAACAATTATTTATGATGGTCAAGCACATACGCCAGGAACAGGAGTTATCAGCGGCACTAATTACGATAAGTTAGACTTCAGCTCAATTGCTACTGACGGTAGTGGTGCTACAAGTTATACCAATGCTGGCACATACACCTTAACGTATACTTTAGCTGACCCAACACAGGCGGCAATTTTAGCAAAGAACTATAAATTAACAGCAACAACTGGAACGCTGACGATCGATAAGGAACCGTTAACGGTAACCGTTGCGAATGACCAACACGTTACTTATGATGGTCAGGCTCACGGCACCACGACAAGCGTTACAAAGGGGACTAATTACGATAATTTGGTCTTTAAAGCGGTAGAAAAAGCCGACGGAACAACAGCTACTGTTACTAATGCTGGCACATACACAATGACTGGGACAACAGATGCTGACGTAAGTAATTACGATGTGAGTTATATCGATGGAACATTAACGATTGATAAAGCGCCTGCCACCATTACGTTACCAAATCAGACATTGTGGGCGGATGGAACGACCAAGAACCTGACACCAACGGTAACGGGTGAAGTCAACGGTGAAAAGTTAGTCTATACAATAGATGATGGTTTATCGACCGTTGGTACGAAACAAATTACGGCAACACTTGACGCAACGGCTGCGGTTAACCAAAACTATGCGGTAACCATTACGCCAGGCACATTGACGGTTGGTGACGTTGCTGTGAAATACGTTTACCAACACACGAACGCGGATGGCACAACGGCCGTTGATTCAACCGTGACGGGAACCGCTAGTCACGGGACGGATGCCAGTGCGGCTGACTATTTAAACTACACCACAACGGCGCAGCCAAAAGTGGGTTACACGCTAGTTTCTGATAATACTGGCCTACCAGCTAGTGGTCAGCTGACTGGTGAAGGTGGCACGGTCGTTTACGTTTATCAGGCCAATAAAGAAACAGCGACGGTCAAATATGTGGATGGGACGACTGGTAAGACGTTAGGTGACGTTGATACCCTGAGTGGTGATTTTGGCACAACGGATGCCTATACCCCTGCTAGTCGAATAGCCGGTTACGAACAAAAAGGGTATGCTTTAACACCATCAGGAACTGACTTTCCAGCAACCGGAGTTGTGTATGATGCTGATGGGATAGTTAAGGCGTACACGGTAACCTTGCATCATAAATGGGTGATAGTGACTCCGAATAACCCAGCTACACCGGGTCAGCCAATTGATCCAAGTGATCCAGATGGGCCAAAGTATCCAGCTGGAACGGATGAGGACTCATTAAATTTAGTGAAGAAACGCATCATCCATTACACATTAGCAGATCAAACAACAAACGTCGCACCAATGACCACGCTAACAGTGACTTATACGCGTCAAGCAGTATTCGATGCGGTTACGGGTGAAGTCACTTATGGTCCATGGACTTCGGATAATAACCTTTTTCCTGAAGTGGTTCCGCCGGTTATCACAGGTTACGATAGCGACAAATTGCTCGTTGCCGCTTCGACGGCCTTTGTAACGACTCAGCCGGTTAGTGATATTTATGTTACCTACACGCCTAAACCCGTCCAAATCTTGGTGAAATACGTCGATCAAGAAACTGGCACTGTGTTGGCCACAGATATTAAGAATGGTCCGTACACATCATCGTATTCGTACGATGCAACGGCCTTGATTGCTCAGCAGGAAAACAAGGGTTATCAATATGAAAACACTGATCTTCCCACGACCGCAATTGAACTTAGTGAGTATGGGAAGGTGTACGCCTACACGGTTAACTTTACGCATAAGCGCATCACGGTAACGCCGGATAACCCAGGCACACCTGGCGAACCAATTGATCCAAACAACCCAGATGGACCAAAGTATCCGGACGAAACGGATTATGATTCATTAGAAACGTCAAGCACGCAAACAATTACGTATGTCTACACTGATGGAACGACCGCAGCACCAAGTTCAGTTCAAACGGTCACGTATAAGCGAACTGCCACAATTGATGAAGCCACGGGTGACGTTACCCATACTGACTGGGCAACGGATAAAGGGAACTATGACACCGTTGTTTCGCCAATCATAACGGGCTATAGTCCTTTGCAAAATAAAACGCAAGTTCCTGGAAGCAATGTCCCACAAGGTGACGGTGATACGAACATTAAGGTGACCTACAGAGGAAATCCGGAAAAGGCAACGGTGACGTACTTTGATCAAACGGCTAACAAACAGCTGTCATCCAAATCGTTACCAGGTCTTTATGGTTCAACTAATTCGTATACGACTGCGGCCCAAATTGCGGCCTATGAAAAGCAGGGTTATGTGCTAGTTAGTTCTGATTTCCCAGTCGATGGGATTAAGTACGATACTGATGATGGAACGACGAAGACCTATACGGCAATTTTTGAACACGGCACAAAGACGGTAACGCCGGATAACCCAGGCACACCTGGCGAACCAATCGATCCAAGTAATCCTGATGGACCTAAGTATCCAGCCGGAACGGATCAGGCGGCGTTGACGTCGACTCGGACCCAGACGATTAAGTATGTTTATAAGGATGGGACCGTGGCGGCACCAGATGCAACGCAAACAGTAACATTTACGCGTGATGCCAAAATTGATGTCGTGACTGGTGAAGTGACGTATACCGATTGGGCAACGACAAAGAATGCTTACGACACGCAGGTTTCACCGACCTTAACGGGTTACACCGTTGATCAAACGCAGGTTGATGGCAGTGTTGTCACACAAAGTGATGCGGATAAATTGGTTACTGTGATGTACACGCCAAACGTGGAAACCGCCGCGGTCAATTATGTTGATCAAAAGACCGGAAAGACTTTGACGACGGATGATCTGAGTGGTGACTACGGGACAACCAGCGCCTACACAACGGCCGAACAGATTGCTAAGTATGAACAGCTTGGTTATGTGCTAGTTAGTTCTGACTTCCCAGTCGATGGGATTAAGTACGATACTGATGATGGAACGACGAAGACCTACACGGTAATCTTTGATCATGGAACCAAGACGGTAACGCCGGATAACCCAGGCACGCCAGGTCAGCCAATTGATCCAAGCAATCCTGATGGGCCTAAGTACCCAGCCGGAACGGATTTGAAGTCGCTGGCCGAAGCAAGCACCCAGACGATTAAGTATGTTTATAAGGACGGGACCGCGGCTGCACCAGACGCGACGCAAACAGTAACGTATACACGTGATGCCACAATTGATGTCGTGACTGGCGAAGTGACGTATACAGATTGGGCTGCTGCAAAAGATCATTATGATACGCAAGTTTCACCTGAGTTAACGGGTTACACCGCCAGTCAGATACAGGTTGATGGTAGTGTGGTCGCTCACGGCGACGCTGATAAAGCGATCACAGTGACGTACACACCAAACGTCGAAACTGCCACAGTCACCTATGTTGATGAAACGACCGGAAAAACGTTGACGACGGATAATCTGAGCGGTGACTACGGGACGACTAGCGCCTACACAACGGCTGAACAGATTGCTAAGTATGAACAACTTGGTTATGTTCTAGTTGGTTCAAATGTCCCAACGACCCTGACGTATAATGTCGACGAACCACAGAATTACACGGTGACCCTAAAGCATGGCACAAAGACGGTAACGCCTGATAACCCAGGGACGCCAGGTCAGCCAATTGATCCAAGCAATCCTGATGGACCTAAGTACCCGGCTGGAACGGATTTGAAGTCACTGACCGAAACGAGCACCCAGACGATCAACTACGTTTACTCAGATGGCACCATGGCAAAACCAAGTGTTAGTCAGAAAGTCACGTACACGCGATCGGCGACGGTTGATGCCGTTACAGGTGCGTTCGGTAATTATGGCGACTGGACAACCGCTAAGAATCATTACGACACCACGGTTTCACCTGAATTAACGGGTTACACCGCCAGTCAGGCACAGGTGGATGGTAGCGTGGTCGCTCATGGAGACGCCGATAAAGCGATCACAGTCACGTACGCGATTAACAACGAAACCGCGACGGTGACCTATGTTGATGAGACAACTGGGAAAACGTTGACGGTGGATGATCTGACTGGTGCTTATGGGACAACTGATGCCTACACCACCGCAGAAAAGATTGCGGCGTACGAACAAAAACACTATGTTCTGGTTGGTTCCGACTTCCCAGAAACAGGTATTGTGTATGATCAGGATGGCGTGGCTAAGGCATACACCGTTCGTTTGAAACATCAGGTGGTTCCGGTAACCAATGCGGATGAGTTAACCAAGACAGTCACCCAAACCATTCATTATCAAGATGATGCGGGGAATCCATTAGCGCCAGATTTGGTGCGGACGATTTCGTTTACACGAACTGGTACACTTGATTTGGTTACAAACGTAGCAACGTATGGAAACTGGGCATCGACACAGGATGGTCTTGTGTTTACCGCCGAACCGGCAAAATCAATTGCTGGTTTCCATGCGTTAATGGCGGCAACAACCGTGGTTAACGTGACGCCACAAAGTGCTGACGACGTTCAAACGTTGGTTTATGCGCGTGATGAACCAGTTACGACCCCAGGTGAAACGGTCACGCCAGGGGAACCTGGGCAATTAACGCCAACAACACCGACGACGTCAACACCAGACAACTCTGGCCAGTACGAAACGGTGCCAACTACTGGAACTGCCTCAGAGCAGACGAGCCGTGACCATCACGACGCTAACAACCAGCAGGTTAGTTTGCCTGAGACTGGTGAAACCAACCGGACGGAAACCTTGGCCGAACTGGTCGGTCTCTCTGCAGTCTCGTTATTGGCAGGGTTAAGCCTATTTCGTAAAAAGCATCACGAATAGACAATGAACATTGGATAAACTAAAACTGCTCTGGTCATGAAACTTGTGGCCAGGGCAGTTTTAGTTGTTCAGAACGACTAAGTTTGACACATTGTTTGTTGTTAGGGGGCTTTATGCTAAAATAGGGGGTAACCACACCGGCATTATGCCTGAATATTATGGTAAAGGAGTGTCATTTTTGGCAGACAACCACGATGCGTTTGAACGGAGTTTTCGTTTATCAACACCAGATTTAGAAGCTGGCTTAGTTGGGGCCAATGACGCGAACCTAACGTTGTTGGCTGAAGGAATGGCCGTCAGAATTCACCCCTTTGGTGACCTGATTACCGTGTCCGGTGATGACGAAGATCACGTTAAGCAAACGATTCAAATTATTGATAATTTAGTTCAGTTAATGAAACAGGGCATTACACTTAACAGTGCTGACATTGTCTCGGCAATGAACATGGCGCATAAGGACACCCTGGATTATTTCCAAGATCTCTATAAACAGACATTGTTGAAGGATGACCGCGGCCGCGCCATCCGGGTTAAAAATTATGGTCAGCGGCAGTACATTCAGTCCATTGGTCATAATGACATCACGTTTGGCATTGGTCCTGCTGGGACTGGGAAGACATTTTTGGCCGTGGTGATGGCCGTCGCTGCGTTAAAACGGGGGGACGTCGAAAAAATCATTTTGACCCGCCCTGCCGTGGAAGCCGGCGAAAGTCTTGGGTTCTTACCAGGGGACCTGAAAGAAAAGGTTGATCCTTACCTGCGGCCGATTTATGACGCGTTGTACCAGATTTTAGGTGCTGAACACACGCAACGGTTATTGGATCGTGAGGTCATCGAAATTGCGCCATTAGCGTACATGCGGGGCCGAACGTTAGACAACGCGTTTGTTATTTTAGATGAAGCACAAAACACAACGAATGCTCAAATGAAGATGTTTTTGACCCGTCTTGGGTTTGGCTCAAAGATGATTGTTAACGGTGATATTTCACAAATTGACCTCCCGCGAGGAACCCACTCCGGTCTTGTTGACGCCAATCATTTGTTACAACACATTGATCACATCGGTTTTGTAACGTTTAGCGCCGATGACGTGGTTCGGCATCCCGTTGTGGCAAGCATCATTAACGCGTACGAGAAACAAACCACAGCTCAATAGGCGTGGGTGAGATGAAAGGATAACCATGGATTTAGAAATTTTTGATCAAACAGAAGCTGGTGTGCCAGAAGCACAGTTGACGCTGATTCGCGGCGTGCTTGAGAAAGCTAGTCAAGAAATTGATTTGCCAGAAAACACGGAGATGTCCGTGACGCTGATGAATAATGACGCCATGCGTAAGCTCAACAACGAGTACCGTGGGGTCGACAAGCCAACCGATGTCATTAGTTTTGCCATTGAAGAGGATCCTGACGACGAGGACGCCATCATCATGGATGACGAACTGCGTGCAGAGATTCCGCTAAACATCGGCGACATCATGATTTCCGTTGATAAAGTGGGTACGCAAGCAGAGTACCTTGGCCACTCTTATGAACGGGAACTTGGGTTCTTGACGATTCACGGCTTCCTCCATTTGAACGGGTTTGATCACATGGAGCCTGAAGACGAAAAGAAGATGTTTGATCTTCAACGGAAGATCCTTGATGATTATGGCCTCACCAGATAAGCGGCAGACGGACAAAAATCATCATTTCATCCAGGCCTTTCATCACGCGATCGATGGAATCATGGACACGATCCATACGGAACCAAACATGCGCTACCACCTCATCTTTGCGCTGGCTGCGTTATTATGTGGGTTGATTTTGCAGATCAACCGTGTGGATTGGCTATGGATCACGCTTGCAATTTTTACGGTCATCCTCGCAGAATTTGCGAACACAATTGCGGAAGCCTTGAGTGATTTAGTGACCCAGGGCCAGTATAATCCGGCGGCCAAACGGGTTAAGGATGTTGCTGCCGGCGCAGTGGTGGTTGCGGCAATGTTTGCCATCATTACGGGCTGTTTAGTGTTTGTACCACGGGTTTGGCAACTATTATTTTAACGTCGAAGGGAAGTTAACAAGTTATGCAGGAACAACCAGCGTTTCATTCAGGATTCGTGGCCATTATTGGTCGCCCAAATGTCGGTAAATCTACCTTTTTAAACCGGGTGATTGGCCAAAAAGTGGCCATTATGAGTAATGTGGCCCAAACAACACGGAACAAAATTCAGGGAATCTACACAACCAACACGGAACAAATTGTGTTCATTGATACGCCCGGAATTTTTAAACCCACCAGTAAACTGGATGAATTCATGGTTAATTCGGCCGTTTCAACGTTAAACGAAGTTGACGCTGTGTTATTCATGGTTAACGCTACGCAAATGCGTGGGGCGGGTGATAACTACATCATTGATCGGTTGAAGGACATTCATAAGCCAATTTACCTGGTGATTAACAAGATCGATCAAATTCACCCAGACAAATTAATGTCCGTTCTCGAACAATATA
Organism: Furfurilactobacillus entadae; assembly: GCF_045862745.1. NCBI lineage: Bacteria > Bacillati > Bacillota > Bacilli > Lactobacillales > Lactobacillaceae > Furfurilactobacillus > Furfurilactobacillus entadae. The sequence goes on from NZ_BQXN01000006.1 coordinate 82,763, forward strand.
AAGACGCATTGGATTGGAAGGAAGTGTACCCAATCTCGGCGTTGCAGGGCAATAACGTTGACGAATTTTTGACCCAATTATCAGCTGATCTCCCAGAGGGGCCTCAGTATTACCCTGATGATCAAATTACGGATCACCCAGAACGGTTCGTGGTGGCTGAATTGGTTCGGGAGAAGGTCCTTCAGTTAACACGTGATGAAGTTCCGCACTCCGTTGCTGTTGAAGTGGAATCCATGAAACGTGAGACCCGGCCGGGCAAAAACGCTGATGGTCAACCAAACGAACTGGTGCACATTGCGGCCACAATTGTTGTGGACCGGACGTCACAAAAGGGGATCATTATTGGTAAAGGTGGTAAGATGTTAAAGGAAATCGGGTCACGTGCCCGGGCCGACATCGAACCGCTTTTGGGTGACCGTGTGTACCTGGAACTCTGGGTCAAGGTGGTCCAACACTGGCGTGATAAACCATCAGCGCTACGTGAATATGGCTATAAAGCAAAAGACTATTAATTGCGTTTAGTAAGTCGTGACGGGGGCCGTTAGACCACCGTTGCGACTTGCTTGCGTTAACGTTAAGGGGGTGTCACGAATGGCAACGTACCAAAACGTTTTGTTTAATGGAATCATCATGTACAGCCAGGATTACCGCGAACGTGATCAGCTGATTAAAATTTTTACCGGCGAATATGGTAAAAAAATGTTTTTCATTAAGGACGGTAAACGGCGGGGCTTTCGCCTCCACAGCGCGCTGTTACCATTTATGATGGGCGCTTACGTCGGAAACGTGAACGATGATGGTCTTAGTTTCATTAACGCTGCCAAACAAACGACCCAGTTTCGAACGATCAGTGCAGATATCAACAAGAATGCTTACGCCACGTACATTTTAAGCTTGATTGACGCGGCATTTCATGATGGTCAAGTGGTGCCCCAGTGGTTTTTAAAGACGCAGCGGGCGTTGACACTCATTGATGAGGGGCTCGACGAACAGATCATTACGAACATTATGGAAATCCAGTTGCTGACAGCCTTTGGGGTTGCCCCTGAGTTACAGGGGTGTGCAATTTGCGGCCGGACTGACCTTCCGTTTGATTATTCGGAAGCGGCTGGTGGGCTCATTTGTCAAAATCATTTTGCGACGGATGAACATCGGCTCCACTTGGACGCCCGAACCATCTTCTACTTACGGCAATTTTCAGTGATCGATTTAGATAAGGTAACGACGATCAACGTTTCGGCAAAAACCAAACGGGGGCTTCGGCGTGTCCTAGACTTAATTTATGATAATAGTGTCGGGTTGCACCTACGTTCGAAACGGTTTATTGATCAGATGGCGACGTGGGAGGATCAACTTGCGACGCGCGGTGAACAGCTGAAGCAGCGGGCTAAATCGGAGGAAGTACCGACACCACCGGCGGCTTCAACAGAACCAGGCGAGCCAACGTCACATGAATCCTAGTCAGCAAAGAGGGAAGGTAACGAGATGAAAAAAGCGTTAATTGTTGGTGCCTCACGTGGAATTGGCCTTGGTCTTGTTAAGGAACTGGCCCACCGCCAGTGGTCGACCGTTGGGACCGTTCGGCCAGGTTCACAAACTGAGTTAGGGGCCTTTGCGACAGCAAACCCGGCGTTGAACGTGACAACGGCGACCGTTGACATTACGCTTGACCAAACGGTGACTGATCTTCAGCGTGAATTGGCTGATCAACGGTTTGATTTGATCTTAGTCAATGCGGGGATCGCACCGAAAGATGTCCCAGTCAGTGAAATGCCGGCAGGCGAATTTAGTCAGGTTATGCTGACCAATGCGTTTGCACCGGTGCGTTTCATTGAGCGAATGGCCCCGCTGCTGAACGCCCACGGCACGTTAGCTGTGACGTCTTCACGACAGGGCAGCGTGAGTCTTAATGTTCGTGGCGGTGATGATGTGTATCGTGCCAGTAAGGCAGCACTAAACCAACTCGTTCGAAGCTATGGTGCATCTTCACCACAGCAAGCGCTGTTGCTCCTTCATCCCGGTTGGGTCCAAACGGATCTTGGTCGCCAATCTGGGCAAGCCCCGCTAACAGTCGAACAAAGTGTTAGTGGACTGGCGGATGTTATTGAACGACACTTAGGCGAACCAGGCGTTTGGTTCCGTGATTATCAGGATCAAATTGTGCCATGGTAAAAAAACTAATCATCGACGATTGACAACCGTTTGTTCAATGTCTATGATGAGGAAGTTAAGTAATTTAATACCGTCGACATGGACCAAAAAGGGTCATCGTGAGGACGTTTAGCGAGCCAGGGAGAGTGTGAGCCTGGTCGTCCTTGCGAACGATTGGCATTTTGCGAGTCGACAACCAATCAAGCTGCCCGAATTCTTTTGGGAAGTAGGGTGGAACCGCGTCGATTAATTAGTCACGTCCCTACATCAACACACATTGTGTTGGTGTAGGGACGTTTTTATTTTAAAAGGAGACCATCATGGAAAATCAGATCGATCAAAAGCTTTCCGTGCAACAAATTATTCTTACGTTGCAACAATACTGGGCTGCACAGGGCTGTATGCTGATGCAGGCCTACGATACCGAAAAGGGGGCCGGAACCATGAGTCCCTACACGTTCCTGCGTGCCATCGGTCCAGAACCATGGAACGCCGCTTACGTGGAACCAAGTCGGCGACCTGCCGATGGCCGTTACGGGGAAAACCCGAACCGGTTGTACCAACACCACCAATTCCAAGTGCTGATGAAGCCAGCCCCAGCGAACATTCAGGAATTATACTTGAACAGTTTGCGTGAATTGGGCATTGATCCATTAGAACATGACATTCGCTTCGTTGAAGATAACTGGGAAAACCCATCAATGGGGTGTGCCGGTGTTGGTTGGGAAGTCTGGCTGGATGGGATGGAGATTACCCAGTTCACGTACTTCCAAATCGTCGGTGGTCAGGAAATGAACCCGGTTGCTGCTGAAGTGACCTACGGATTGGAACGGTTATCTTCCTACATTCAGGACGTAAACTCCGTGTTTGATTTGGAATGGAGCGACGGCGTTTTGTATGGCGACATCTTCAAAGAACCTGAATACGAACACAGTAAGTATTCATTTGAAGAAAGCAACCAGGAAATGTTACTGCGGATGTTTGACGACTTTGAGCGTGAAGCCCAAGCCAACCTGGCAAAGGGCCTCGTGCACCCCGCTTACGATGACATTTTGAAGTGTTCCCACACATTTAACCTATTAGATGCTCGGGGCGCCGTTTCTGTGACTGAACGGGCTGGCTATCTAAGCCGGATTCGGAACATGGCGCGGACCGTTGCCCAAACGTTTATTGATGAACGGGCTAAGCGTGGCTTCCCGTTGATCAAAGATGACAAGCAACGGCAGGCAGTTTTGGCTGATTGGGAAGCCCGTCAGGCGAAAAAAGCGGCTAAGGCAGCTAAACGGACAAAGAAGGAGGCTAAATAATGGCACATGAATTCTTACTTGAAGTTGGTTTAGAAGAAATTCCGGCGCATGTGGTCACACCTAGTATTGATCAACTGGTTGCTCGGACAACAACGTACCTAAATGAACAACGAATTACGTTTGACGCAATTAAGTCATTTTCGACACCACGGCGGTTAGCCCTCCTGATTTCTGGACTGGCTGATCAACAACCAGATATTGAAGAAGAAGTTAAGGGTCCAGCTAAACGGATCGCGCAAGACGAAGACGGCAACTGGACAAAGGCTGCGCAGGGTTTTGTTCGGGGCCAAGGGGCCACGGTTGACGACATCACGTTTAAGGCCATCAAGGGCGAGGACTATGTTTACGTTAACAAGCATGAAGATGGCCAACCGGTTGCCACGGTTCTGACTGGCTTGAAGGACGTGATCATGGCGATGACGTTCCCAACCATGATGAAATGGGGGAGCTTTAAGTTCCAATATGTCCGGCCAATTCGTTGGCTTGTGGCGTTGTTAGATGATAAGGTGCTTCCGTTTAGCATTTTAAACATCACCACTGGACGGACAACACAAGGCCACCGGTTCCTAGGAAAAGAAGTTGACCTAGCCACGGCTGCTGATTATGAAGAAGCATTGACTAGCCAATTCGTAATCGCAGACGCTGGCAAACGGAAGGCCCGGATTCGTCAGCAAATTGCTGAAATCGCTGAAACTAATGGTTGGACGATCACGGTGGATGACGATCTTTTGGAAGAAGTCAACAACCTGGTTGAATGGCCAACGAGTTTTGCTGGTCACTTTGATGACAAGTACCTGACGATTCCGGACGAAGTGTTGATCACTTCCATGCGTGACCACCAACGCTTCTTCTACGTTCAGGATGCGTCAGGAAAGCTCCTGCCAAACTTTGTCTCTGTTCGAAATGGGAACGACCAACATTTAGATAATGTGATCGCCGGAAACGAAAAGGTGCTGACGGCTCGTTTAGAGGACGCAATGTTCTTCTACCAAGAAGACCAAAAGCACGACATTGATTTCTATGTCAACAAGTTAAAGGGCGTTAGTTTCCATGACAAGATTGGGTCCATGGCAGAACATATGAAGCGGACCGGGATCATCGCCAATTTGATTGGGCAACGGATCGGTTTCTCTGACGAAGAACTTGCTGATTTACAACGAGCAAGCGAAATCTATAAGTTTGACCTTGTGACTGGAATGGTCGGCGAATTTGCTGAACTGCAAGGAATCATGGGTGAAAAATACGCGTTGCTGTTTGGTGAAAAGCCGAGTGTTGCGCAAGCCATTCGTGAACACTACATGCCAATCTCTGCTGAAGGTGCATTGCCGAAATCACGGATTGGGGCAGCGCTAGCGGTTGCTGATAAGTACGACAGCATCGTGTCCTTCTTTGCGGCCGACATGATTCCAAACGGTTCAAACGACCCGTACGCATTGCGGCGGCAAGCGTTTGGAATTGTGCGGATTCTGCGTGATCAAAAGTGGCATTTACCACTGATGAAGATGGGGCAAGACTTCGGAATTGCCTTATCCAATAAGCACGTTGAATTTAATCCTGAATTAATGGCAAACTTGGACCACAGTCGGCAACAGATCCAGGCGTTCATGAACGATCGGGTTCGCCAGTGGTTTGCTGGTCAGCATGTTCGTCATGATATCGTTGAAGCCGTAACCAACGCAAAGACCAGTGATGTGTTGAGTATGTTAGACGACGCAGCCGCACTGATCGCCCATGCCAACGATGGTGACTTTAAGGATGCCATTGAAGCACTGACCCGGGTGGCCCGGTTAACGAAGGATGAGTTATTAACGCAGACGGAATTACCAGTTGATCCAGCACTGTTTGACGATGATTCTGAACAAACGTTATTTGATGCCGTTAATGATGTTAAACGTCATTTTGACGAACGGACACCGGACGAAAACTACCGGGCCTTAGCTGATCTTCGGCCAGCCATTGAAGCGTACTTTGAAGCGAACATGGTCATGGCTGATGATGATGCTGTACGGCGGAACCGGTTGAACCAGCTGGCTCAATTAACGCAATTGACGATTCAATTGGGTGATTTACAACAGCTGATCGTGAAGTAAGCTAAATTAGCCAAAGTGCGTTAAAATAAGATTGATCGTAAACCGTGAGGAGCAACGCTCCTTGCGGTTTATTTGTTGGTGTGAATGGGGGGATGCAGATGTTACAAATCAAACGGGTGTATGCACCAGTTATGGAGACGGACGGCCAGCGTATTTTAGTGGACCGGTTGTGGGCGCGTGGCCGCTCAAAAGAACAGGCGGCGTTGACGGATTGGGCGAAAGTAATTGCACCCAGCACGATGATCCGGCAACAATTCGGGCATGACCCAAACCAGTTTCCGACGTTTGTCACGGCCTATACGGCTGAGTTAGCGGTCAATCCGGCAACGCCAAAATTTATTGAACAGGTGGCGACGGGGCTTGAACAGGGGAATGTGACCCTTGTTTACGGTGCGAAAGATGAGTTGCATAACAATGCCGTTGTCTTAAAGGCGTACTTGCTAACACAATTACCGGCTAAGTTGACAAAAGTGACCGACTAAGAATTACTTTCTGAACATGAATCAAAGTCCTGTACATTGATTGGAAAGCGTGTATAATATCTTATGTGTGTAAATGGGCCAATTTTTAGAGTCGCATTTTTTGTTTCCCCGAAGCCGACTGGTGACGAAGACGGAAGATGCGCCTTTTTACGCTCATTATTGACACTGAACTCATGAAATGAACCGTTACTGGAGGTGATGTTGTGGCAACACGAATTCCTGAAGACGTCATTGAAACAGTGCGGACATCCGTCAACATTGCGGATGTCGTTGGTCAAACTGTCCAGTTAAAAAAATCGGGTAAGAATTTGTTCGGCCTGTGTCCGTTTCATGAAGAACGCACCCCGTCATTTTCTGTCAATGAAGAAAAGCAAATCTTTCATTGCTTTAGTTGTGGTCGGGGCGGTAATGTATTCAAATTCCTGATGGAGTTAAATAACCTCAGCTTCCCGGAGGCCGTCTTACAAGTCGCTGATGATGCCAACATCAACATTGCGGCTGAGTATCGGCAGGTTGAGTCCGCACCAGTTGATACACAATCAAGTCGGTTAATCGCGTTATACGAGGATGCCGCCAAGTTGTATCACCACGTGTTAGTTAACACCCAACTGGGCGAAGAGGCCTTGGCATACTTGCACGATCGGGGTCTGGACGATGAGACCATCGAAGCGTTTAACATTGGGTTTGCGCCCAGTGAAGGGTTACTCAAACCGTTCTTTGAAGAGCGGCAGATTGATTATCAGTTATTACGGCGTTCAGGTTTGTTTATTGAAAATCAGGATGGCCAGCTTCGGGATCGGTTTAGCAACCGGGTGATGTTTACGATTCGTAGCCAGCGTGGAAAGGTGATTGCCTTTTCCGGCCGACTTCTCCACAAGGATCCAGATGCACCGAAGTATCTGAACAGTCCCGAAACCGACATTTTCCATAAAAGTGATACCCTGTTTAATTTCGATCTTGCGCGACCAGAGATTCGGAAAGCGGACGCGGTGATTTTGTTCGAAGGGTTTATGGATGTGATTGCCGCTTATTCTGCGGGCATTAAAAACGGGATTGCCTCCATGGGAACTAGTTTGACAACGGATCAAATCGGCATCTTACAACGGGTCGCCCACACCTTGTATGTCTCATATGATGGTGATAATGCCGGTCAAAACGCGACCCACCGGGCGCTGTCATTGATTGGCGAACAAAGCACAATGACGCTTGGCGTGGTTCAAATGCCGGAGGGCCTTGATCCAGATGAGTACCTGCGTAAGTACGATGCCGAACGTTTTCGGGCCGTTTATGAAGGGGCCAAAGAGACGCCGGTCGGCTTTGCGTTGCGGTACCTGGCCCGTGGTCGGAACCTCGATAATCAAAGCGATCAACTAACGTATCTGGATGAGGTGCTAAAGATCATTGCTGGCGTTCGTGCCCCCGTTGAGCGCGATTTGTACATCAATCAACTGGCGGAGCGCTTTGACGTTGACAAGGCAAGTTTAAAACAGCAGCTTGCTGAGATGTTACAGTCACGGCAAGCACCAGCGACAGTGGCTGGCGAAGGGCATTTGGCGCCCGCAGCACCACCACGACAGGTGGAGCAAGAACGGGCTGTGTTATCGCAGGTTGAGCGTGCCGAACAGCTGTTACTGGAACGGATGCTTACGGATCAAAGTGTGTGGCTGCATGTAACGGCCAATCAAGATTTTCACTTTGTTCATGACCAGTACCAAACGCTGTTTTTATTGGCACAGGGGTTTAAACAAACGCATGCGGAGCTTCAGATCGCCGGCTTTTTGGATTACATCAATGATGATGCCTTGCAACGGGTGCTGATTGAGGTGACCGAACGGCCGACCGTGACGCGGAATGATTTAACGGATGTTGATGACTGTATGCATTTGATTATGCACCAGGCGCCACTAGATGAAGCCATTCGGCAAAAGAACCTGGCCATGATCGAAGCCAAGCGGTTGAACAACCGTGATCTTCAAAATCAGTTAACGTTGGACCTGGTTAATTTGTATAAACAAAAACAGGCCATGAAGAATGCTTGATTATTTTTTAAATCAGTGTAAACTAATTGTTCTTATCGGATCGTGAATAATAAGGGGGACCTTGCATGTCTGAAAAGCAAGAAACAGCAGCAAAGAATTTTGATGAAAAAAAGTTCACCACAGCCGTTAATGGGTTAATTAAGGACCACAAGAAGGCAAAAGAAGTTCAGTACGACGATTTGCAAAAGCAACTCGTGACGCCCTTCAAACTGGACGCAGATCAAATCGATGATTTGATGCAAAAGGTTGAGGACGCCGGGATCAGTGTTGTCGATGAAAATGGTGACCCCTCTGAACACGCGTTAAAGAATAAGAAGAGCGATGTTTCTGCTAAAGAATTAAAGGCAAGTGACGCCGCACCATCCGGGATTAAGATTAATGATCCTGTGCGGATGTACCTGAAAGAAATTGGTCGGGTTTCATTGCTGTCAGCTGATGAAGAAGTGGCTTTGGCCCTGCGGATTGAGCAAGGCGATGAAGAAGCTAAACAAGAATTAGCTGAAGCAAACTTACGGTTGGTGGTTTCCATCGCTAAACGGTATGTTGGTCGGGGAATGCAGTTCTTGGACTTGATCCAAGAAGGAAACATGGGCTTGATGAAGGCCGTTGAAAAGTTTGACTACCGGAAGGGATTCAAATTCTCAACGTACGCCACATGGTGGATTCGTCAAGCAATTACCCGTGCCATTGCTGACCAAGCGCGGACGATCCGGATTCCGGTTCACATGGTTGAAACCATCAACAAGTTGATTCGGATTCAACGTCAATTACTTCAAGACTTAGGGCGTGAACCCATTCCTGAAGAAATTGGGGCCGAAATGGACATGCCAACGGACAAGGTTCGTGAAATCTTGAAGATCGCGCAAGAACCCGTTTCATTGGAAACGCCAATTGGTGAAGAAGATGATTCTCACCTGGGTGACTTCATTGAAGACCAGGATGCTACGTCACCAGCGGATCACGCCGCCTATGAACTTCTGAAGGAACAGTTGGAAAGTGTCCTGGACACGCTGACTGACCGGGAAGAAAATGTGTTGCGGTTACGGTTTGGGTTGGACGATGGTCGGACCCGGACGTTGGAAGAAGTTGGGAAGGTGTTCGGTGTGACCCGGGAACGGATTCGTCAAATCGAAGCCAAGGCGTTGCGGAAGTTACGCCACCCAAGTCGTTCAAAGCAGCTTAAAGATTTCTTGGAATAAAAATGAACAACTCGAAAAAGCGCTAATGGATGTTTAATCATCCGTTAGCGCTTTTTTTGTGGGTTGACGATGAAGGACGGCCGCCGCGGCTTTTATTGCCGCTTTTTCTGTAAAATCCTGTCGGGATAACGCGGTGATTGCTATACTGGTAAGTGACAAACAGTGAAGGAGATTCATATGGACGCAGATCATTTATCAAAACGGTTAACGAAAGTGGCCGAATACGTACCACGTGGGGCACGGATGGCAGACATTGGGTCTGATCATGCTTACTTACCAGCGCACCTTGCGAAGGCTGGCTTGATTCAGTTCGCGGTGGCGGGCGAAGTCGTGAAGGGGCCGTTTGAAAACGCCCGTTCCGAGGTCCAATCACAAGGGCTCACTGATCAAATCGAGGCCCGGCTGGGTGATGGTTTATCCGTCATCAACCCAACGGATAATCTCGATGCGATTGTCATTGCCGGCATGGGTGGCACCCTGATCAGCGACATTTTGACCCGCGGGTGGCAGCAATTAACTGGTAAAGAACGTCTGGTTCTTCAACCAAACGTTGGTGAATATCACTTACGCCAGTGGTTGGTCGAACACCAGTATGAATTGGTGACCGAAGCCATCATGAAGGATGATGGTCATATTTATGAAGTGTTGGTTGCTGAAAAGGCGGCAGCGCCAGTGATGTTGACCGAATTGGATGCACGCTTTGGACCGTTTTTACGACAAGCACCAAACGCGGCCTTTATCGAAAAGTGGCAACATGAGCAGCAACGGACAGAACGCGTGTTGGCCTCTGTGTCACAGGCCGCAGTTGTGCCAGCCGAGAAGCAACGGGCACTACAACATGAACTAGACTTAATAAAGGAAGTGTTATCTGATGCAAGCACAAACCTTAATTGATCAATTTGAAACGTTTGCCCCCCTCAGTTACCGTGAAGCAGGTGATCCAACCGGGTTTCAAATTGGTGATCGTCATGCGGAGATTCACCGGGTGATGACCACCCTGGATGTGCGCCCTGAGGTGGTCGATGAAGCAATTGCCCAAAACGTCGACTTCATTTTTGCACATCATCCGGTCATGTTTCGACCGGCCAAAAATTTGGATTTTGCGGCCGATCCACAACTTGCCATGTACGGCAAACTGGTGGCAAATCATATCACCGTTTACGCAGCGCACACCAACTTGGATAATGCACCCGGCGGCATGAATGATTGGCTTGCTGAGACATTGGGATTAACAGCGGTCAGCGGTTGGCTCCCAAATCCAGAAGCGCCAACGGTACAAATGGGGCGGGTTGGGGCCTTGCCAGAATCGATGTCGATGCAAGCGTTCGCTGAATACTGTAAAACGCAATTCAAGGTGGGCGGATTACGGCTGATTTCACATGAACCTGACCGGTTGGTTAGCCGCGTTGCTGTTTTAGGTGGCGACGGTGGAAAGTTCTTCCATGAAGCCCAGGCAACGGGGGCTGATGTGTATGTCACCGGGGACGTTTACTACCATACGGGTCATGATATGTTAGCGGCTAATTTTTCCGTGGTGGACCCAGGTCACCACATTGAAGCGGTCTGCATTCCTAAGCTGGCGGCAATGCTTCGGCAGTGGTCAGTTGAAAAGCAGTGGCACATTGACGTTGTTGAATCAAAACCAAATACCGACCCGTTTATCTTTGTGTAAGCGGATTAAATCGGGTACACTAGGTAGGTACAAACAATTTAAGGAGCGTGACAATTTTGGCAAAATATGACACATTACTCTCACGGTTTATCGGGTACGTAAAGGTCAACACGCGGTCAGATCCAGATTCAACGACCATTCCTTCTGCACAACGCGAAGTTGACTTCTTAAAGTCAATCGCTGAAGAATTGGCAGAAATCGGTCTGTCCGACATCAAGACGGATCCAAACAGCGGCTATGTAACGGCGGTTTTACCCGCTAATGATGGTGGAGACAGTGATCCCATCGGGTTCTTAGCCCACATTGATACGGCCGAATTTAATGCTGAAAACATCGCGCCACAAATCGTTAACGATTATGATGGTGAATCCGACATTAAACTAAGTGACGATGGCAAGTGGACCTTAAAGGTCAGTGAATTCCCATCATTGCGCAACTACAAGGGCAAGACGTTGATCACGACTGACGGGACCACGTTACTTGGTGCCGACGACAAGTCCGGGGTTGCTGAAATCATGACCGCCATGGAATACTTGGTCAACCATCCAGAAGTTAAGCATGGTGACTTACACGTTGGTTTCGGTCCTGATGAAGAAATCGGAACGGGTGCCGATCACTTTGACGCCAAGGGCTTTGGCGTGAAGTTTGCTTATACGGTTGATGGCGGTCCACTGGGCGAATTGGAATACGAGACGTTCAACGCTGCCCAAGCAGTCGTCGACATCCAAGGGAAAGAAGTTCACACCGCGACGGCCAAGGGTGTGATGGTCAATGCCTTACAAGTAGGGGTTGATTACCACAACTTGCTGCCTGCTGGTGACCGGCCTGAATTAACGGAAGGTCGTCAAGGCTTCTTCCACTTGTACAAGATGGACGGCACGGTTGATCACGCTAAATTAACGTACATCATTCGTGACCATGACAAGGCCACGTTTGAACAACGGAAGCAACAAATGCTGGACATTGCCGAAAAACTGAACGCAGATCTTGAAGAAGACCGGATCAGCGTCACGTTAACGGACCAATACTACAACATGCGTGAAGTTCTGGAAAAGGACATGACCTCCGTTGAATTGGCCCAAAAGGCCATGGAAGACTTGGACATTAAGCCAGTTATCTACCCAGTTCGTGGGGGGACGGATGGTTCCAAGATTTCCTTCATGGGTGTTCCAACACCAAACCTCTTTGCTGGTGGCGAAAACATGCACAGTCGGTTTGAATACGTTTCGTTAGAAACGATGGAACAAGCCGTTGATGTCTTGTTGAAGATCAGTGAATTGAACACAAAAAATTAATCATAAAAAGAACCTGATTGTGTGAGCAAGTTGCCAACACGATCAGGTTCTTTTTTATGCGTAATAAGTGCTGAACCATCAATCTAACGGATGATTATGGGACATGCTGATCCCCATATAGGTTAAATAAGCATCAAGAACCAGCCAGTGCCCAATCTTGCCCAACAAATGACGTGCGGTCATAAAGTTACCTCCCTTTAGTTTACTGATTGGTAAAGTATTTTCATAAATCATCACTGGCTTACTTTACCAATCAGTAAAGTATTGGTAAAATGGATTCAGCAAGTAAATGAGGTGGGTAGCGATGGGACGAAACAAGTCGTTTGATGAAGAAGAAGCGTTGCAAGAAATGCTCACGGTGTTTAATCAAAATGGGTATCATCAAGCTTCGATGGCGCAGTTAGAACAGGCAACGGGCTTAAAGAAAAATAGTTTGTACTTTGCGTTTGGTGATAAATACCCAATGTTCACCCGGGTGTTTCAAGTTTATTTAGACGGAATTTTTGCATCTTTGACCACCGTTCAGACACGTGGTCGGCAAAAAAACGCCCTTGAACAATTAGCGTTACTCCTGATAAATGATTTCACGCCGGCAAACTTACCGACGGCCAACTTTTATATCAATGCTCTGATTGCGTTTAAAGAGGATAACGGACCGGTTCATGATTTATTGAGCGATGCCCATGAACGATACACCAGAATATTAACGGAGACCCTGGCCGTTGGGCAGGCGCGTGGCGAGGTGACCACCATGCTGACGGTTGCTGAATTGGTCGATTACTGTTTTAATGTGCGCACGGGACTGTTAGCGACGGTTAACGTCACGCCTGATGTGGAAGACCTCAAAACGACGTTGATGATCTCTTTACGGCTCCTTGAGCCACACAAATGAACACAAAAAAGCACCGATGGTTGATAACAACCATCGGTGCTTTTTTACGTTTACGTAAGCCAATCAATGAACCTAACGAGCTTACGTTATTTATTGGCGTCAACTGGTGCAGGCTTGTCTGCCAAGAGAACCGTGCAGACACTGACAACTAAACAAACGATAGCAGCAACAATGCCGACTTCCAGAGGTTTATATGTCATCAATTCGAGTTGGCCACCGATGTAACCGATGACTTCACCCCAGATGAAGCCCCAAAAAATAACAGTTAAGTAGCGCATAATGTGACCACCTTTCAATTCAATTAGTAGTTTACCACTTTACCCATGAAATTCAATTCATGAGCGAAAACTTCATTAAAAAGCGGTCGCTCCGGGATTGGAAGTTCAGAAATCTAGATGAAGGTTTGGTATAATAAATGAACGAACAAACGTTTGAAAGGAGGCCGATCTGTGACACAAACAGACGCGGAACAAACACCGTTAATCGTTCCATTATCGGTCATGAGTAACTACAGTTTGCTCCAGAGCCCCACACGAATCAAAGACCTAGTCCAGGCAGCAAAGGACAGGGGGTACGGTGCGTTAGCGCTGACGGACACCAACGTCCTGTACGGCGTCGTGGACTTTTTTAACGCGGCAAAAGCAGTGGGGATCAAGCCCTTAATTGGTTTAGCCGTTGAGCTGACCGGACTTGTGGATGAGACCCAGACGTTTCCGCTAACGTTGATCGCAAACGACGCAGTGGGGTACCAAAACCTCATTCAAATATCGTCTGCCAAAATGACGGCGGAAGCGCCGTTGGCGATCACATTGGCCACAATCGCGCCGTGGCTGACCCACATGACAATCATTAACGGCTTGGAAAGTGAAGCGGGCCGGTTGATCAGTACCGGGCAACAGCAGGCGGCAGGGCGGGTGCTAACGGCGCAACAAACGGCTGGTGATGCTGAGGAAGTTTACCTAGGGGTGAGCGATCAGCAATCACCAACTGCAATTGAAAACCTGCGCGAGTTTGCGACAATACAGCAAACGGCACTGGTCGCGGTTAATCACGTTCAGTATTTAGACGCGACGGATCAATTTAAGGCAAGTGTGTTGCAGGCGATTAGTAAAGGCGAACAGATTAGTAACCTTGGTGCCGTCAGCCAACAACTGGGTCCCTGGTATTTACGCGACGCCCGGGCGTTGACGACACATTATGAACAACTTGGATTGCACGATGCGGTGGCTGCGACAACGACCATCGCAACGAAGGCGACCGTGGACTTTACGTTTCAGGCGCCGCAACTACCACATTTTAAGACACCAGAAGAACAACCAGCGGCAATGTTTCTTCGGGAACAGTGTGAAAAGGGCCTGGTCGAACGGCTCGGCACAGACAACCCGTTGCAAGGCCGCTACCAAAAGCGGTTGGATCATGAATTGACCGTCATTCACGATCTTGGTTTTGATGATTACTTCCTTATTGTATGGGACGTGATGAACTACGCACATGAGCACCACATTACAACGGGGCCCGGGCGTGGGTCCGCAGCTGGTTCATTGGTGGCGTACACGCTTGCCATTACCGAGGTTGACCCGTTGATGTATGACTTGTTGTTCGAACGGTTTTTAAATGATCAGCGGGCGCAGATGCCGGATATTGATTTAGACATTCCGGATGACAAACGGGATCAATTGTTGCTCTATGTTCGTGATCGCTACGGGGCGGATAAAGTGGGCCAGATTCTGACATTTGGAACGTTGGGCGCTAAGCAAGCCCTTCGCGATGTGGGCCGTGTCTTTGGCCTTTCAACGTTCCAATTGGCCGATTGGAGTCGAGCAGTTCCCAATGGCTTAGGCATTACGCTGACAGAGGCCCAAGCGGCGTCACAGCCGTTACGAAATCTAATTGCCGATAGCCAAACCAACCAGTTATTGTTTGAAACGGCGCTGGCTGTGGAGGGGTTACCGCGGCACACCTCAACCCATGCGGCCGGGGTCGTGTTGAGTGATGAACCATTGACGAACATCGTTCCGGTCCAGTCAGGGTCAGAAGGCTTACTGATCACCCAGTTTCCAAAGAACACGGTGGAAGCACTGGGACTGCTGAAGATGGATTTTCTTGGCCTTCGTAACCTCACCATTTTGGCAGCAACACTAGCCGCCGTGGCGCAGACGACGGATAAACCACTGGCTGTCAACGACATTCCGCTCACCGACGCAGAGACGCTGGCCCTTTTCCAGCGCGGCGATACAAACGGCGTCTTTCAGTTTGAATCCAGCGGAATCAAGAACGTTTTGCGAAAGTTACATCCAGAGACGTTTGAACTGGTTGTGGCCGTGAACGCCCTGTACCGACCAGGACCGATGGAAAACATCGACCGGTTTATTGCCCGTAAAAAGGGGCAGGAACCGGTGACCTATCCGGCACAGGTGTTAGAACCGATCCTCGGACCAACGTACGGGATTATTGTGTATCAAGAACAAGTTATGCGGGTTGCGGCCGTGATGGGTGGTTTCTCACTTGGAAAAGCCGACCTCTTGCGCCGGGCCATGAGTAAGAAAGACCACGCAAAAATTGATGCCTTACGTGATGAGTTTATCGCCGGCGCCACTGAAAAAGGGTTTACGCAGGCCGTTGCGGTTCAAGTTTATGACTACATCGAAAACTTTGCTTCGTATGGTTTTAACCGCTCACACGCGGTGGCGTACAGTAAGATGGCGTTTGAACTGGCGTACCTTAAGGTGCACCATCCGGCCGCGTTCTTTATGGCACTGCTGAACTCTGTTTTGGGGAACGCCGCCAAAATTAAGCTGTACCTTTTAGAGGCAAAACAGCACGGGGTAAACGTGGCCGGGCCAAACGTCAACGTAAGTCAGCCAGACTTTTCGTTAAAAAACGGGCAAATTTTATTTGGTCTTGGCGACATCAAGGGCCTACGCCGCGACTTTGTGGCAAACATCTTGGCTGTACGGGCGGAACACGGATCCTTTACGGATCTGGATGACTTTGTGACCCACATTGATCCGCAATACCGAAAGGAAGAACCGCTGACGGCAATGATCTACGCCGGCGCGTTTGATGACTTTGGGTTGAACCGGGCCGAGTTATTAGATCTCCTGCCACGGGTGATCTCAGGGGCCCAAATCAACATTGATTTATTTGATGATATTGCAGGCCTGAAGTCAAAGGTGGCCCATAAACCGGATCTATCCCTCAAAGAAAAGCTTGCTCACGAGGCTGAGGTACTTGGCGCTTACTTATCAGGGCATCCGGTTGAACAATATACCGGTCTTAGTCAGCGCCTTCACGCGGTTCCGGTGGTTGATCTAACGGTTGGTGATCGCGCCACGGTTGTTTTATACACCAGTAGAATTCGGGAAATTCGAACCAAAAAGGGCGATAAGATGGCCTTTGTAAGTGGAAATGATCCGTCTGGTGAATTATCGATCACATTATTTCCACGACTGTACAAAGCCGTTAGTGAGTGGCTGCGGTCTGAACAAGTCGTGGTGGTCAGTGGCCGGATCGATACCGGTCGCCAAATGGAAATCGTGGCGGACCAATTGCAACTCGCCAGTGACATGCAGCAAGCGCCCGGGTCAGATCAGTCCCCACAACCAGCACAACAATCGGCGACGGGAACCTGGTATTTACAGGTGACGGCAACGACTAAAGCCACTGCACAGGCTACGTTTAGTCAGCAGGTGACGCACTTAGCAGGCCCTAATCCGGTCATTTTCCATGACCAGACCAATGATTCAACGATTAAATTACAACCTGCGTTTTGGCTGGCTGATCCAACAATCATTCAGTCACAGCTAATGGACATTTTTGGTCAAAAAAACGTGGTTTTTCGGCCGAAACAGACGGAATCTTAAAAACCGTCATCAAAGTTATGAAAATAAGCCAACCGTTTTCATTAATATTTTTGAAAACTGATGAAAAGGGCGACAATCCGAGCACAAAAGTGTTAAACTAAGTACCGTATTCAAAGGGAAATGATTGTGTTTCCTTAAAATCGCCACTTGATGGCACAACTCAAAGGGAGAGATTTTTGTTATGAAAAAAACTAAAATCGTTAGTACGCTGGGACCTGCTAGTACAGATGTCGACACGATCGTTAAGTTGATTGAGGCCGGTGCCAACGTTTTCCGGTTTAACTTTTCTCACGGAGATCATGAAGAACATCTTGGTCGTTTGAACAATGTTCATGAAGCCGAAAAGATTACTGGCAAGACTGTTGGGATCATGCTTGACACCAAGGGTGCCGAAATTCGGACCACTGTTCAAAAAGATGGTAAAATCGCCTACAAGATTGGTGACACGGTTCGGATCTCAATGGACGACTCCATTGAAGGAACACACGATAAGATCGCCGTTACTTACCCTGGTTTGTACGACGACGTTCATGTTGGTGGCCACGTCTTATTCGATGATGGTTTGATCGACATGAAGATCGACGAAAAGGACGACGCTAACAAGGAATTGGTAACGACCGTTCAAAACAACGGACTGTTGGGCTCACGGAAGGGTGTTAACGCACCTGGTGTTTCCATCAACCTACCTGGGATCACTGAAAAAGATGCTTCTGACATTCGTTTCGGTTTAGACAACGAAATCAACTTCATTGCTGCTTCATTCGTTCGTAAGGCCCAAGATGTCTTGGATATCCGTGCTTTACTTGAAGAAAAGAACATGCCACACGTTCAAATCTTCCCTAAGATTGAATCACAAGAAGGAATCGACAACTTCGATGAAATTCTTGAAGTTTCTGACGGTTTGATGGTTGCTCGTGGAGACATGGGTGTGGAGATTCCACCTGAAAACGTTCCGTTGGTTCAAAAAGAATTGATCCGTCGTTGTAACGAATTGGGCAAGCCAGTTATCACAGCAACCCAAATGCTGGACTCCATGCAAGAAAACCCACGCCCAACGCGTGCCGAAGCTTCTGACGTTGCCAACGCCGTCTTTGATGGTACTGACGCAACCATGTTATCTGGTGAATCAGCTAACGGGGACTACCCAGTAGAATCCGTTGCTACCATGAACCGGATCGACATCAAGGCTGAAAACGACTTGAGTGTTGATGGTCACGCCGTTCACAACTACGACACTTCAGATGTTACGGAAGCCGTTGCTGCTGCCGTTGCCCGGACTGCAAGTAACTTGCATGTTAAGACAATCGTTGCTGCGACTGCTTCAGGTCACACTGCCCGGATGATCAGTAAGTACCGTCCAAACGCAGACATCTTGGCCGTAACGTTCGACGAACGCACACAACGTGGTTTGATGATCAACTGGGGTGTTTACCCAGTGATCGACACTGCTCCAGCAAGTACTGATGACATGTTCGCATTAGCGAAGAAGCGTGTTGTTGAAGAAGGCTTGGCTGAAAAGGGTGACACGATCATCGTGACTGCCGGTGTTCCTGTTGGAACTAAGGGCACAACGAACATCATGCGCGTTATGCGGATCGACTAAGCATTAATGTGTTAACAATAAACGGAATTATGGCATAAGACCGTTTAGAGAATTAATTTCAAGTTGAAATGGCTGACTTCCTGAGTTCAGGAAGTCAGCCATTTTTGTTGCAAGAAAAATGAGTGGCGAGTTAGCCGGGCGGCGGTCGCGTGATGGCGCGCATTCTGCTATAATGGTACAAACGAAAACGACAACGTGGAGGCAGCTATGCATGATTTACTCGGTCGGGTCATCGAAGCAAAGGTGATCGACCAAAATGACGAGAATTACGTCGTTCAAAGTAACGGCTTTTCGTTCCTATTTGCAAAAGAAGAAGCAGACCACAAACTGGGGATTGGTGCCCAGGTGGTGGGATTTGCCTATGAAAATGAACATCATGATTATCAGTTAACCACCCACATTCCTAAAGCCCAGGTGGGGCACTATGCGTTTGGCACGGTTGTCCGGTCTGCTCATGGCCTTGGGGTGTTCGTGGATGTTGGTTTACCGAACAAGGATTTCGTCGTTTCAGTCGATGAATTACCAACGGTCGCCAACCTAATGCCACAAAAGGGCGATCGGTTGATGATCAGCCTGGTCGTGGACAATAAGAACCGCTTGTGGGGACACTTGGCGGATAGTGACGTCTTTACAGCCATTAGTCGGCGGGCGACACCACAACTGAAAAATCAGGACGTCACGGCGACCGTTTACCGGTTGAAATTGGCTGGAACGCTGGTCTTAACGGATGATTATTACCTTGGATTTGTTCATCCATCCGAACGTGAACGCGAACCACGGCTTGGTGAATCCGTTACCGGCCGGGTGATTGGCGTTCGTCCCGATGGTGGGATGAACATTTCACTGAAGCCGCGGGCCTACCAAGCAATTGGTGATGACGCCGGGCAGCTTTTAGCAGCCTTAAGTCATGATGCAGAACATACCTTGCCTTTTACGGATAAAAGTAGTCCAGACGCCATTAAGGAATACTTCGGGATCAGTAAGGGTCAGTTTAAACGCGCCCTTGGTCATTTATTAAAGGACCGTTTGATCACACAAGAGCCAACGGGGATCACGTTAACGGCGGCAGGGATCAAGGCAGCAAGTCATGACAACGCCAAGTAAGGTTCCAACGAGTCTGGCAGATCCCATGGCTGACTACCTCACCTACGTTAAGGTTGAGCGGGGGTTAGCGAAGAATAGTCTAACGAGTTACGCGCAGGAATTACGTGCGTTTAATGCGTTTTTAATGCGGCGCCACATTACGGACCTCCGTCGGGTGGATCGTTACGTGATTTTAAATTATTTGCAGGCAGAAGATGAGGCGGACAAAGCGCGTGCTAGTGTCATTCATACGGTATCAGCACTGCGAAAATACTTCATGTTTTTAACCCGGGATGGTGTTATTGCGCAAAATCCCATGCTAAAGGTGGATCCACCGAAGCCTGCACGCCATTTGCCACAGGTATTGACGACGGCGGAAGTGGATCGTTTGTTACAGGTGCCTGATGTCACGAAGCCGCTGGGCATCCGTGATCGAACACTGCTTGAAGTGATGTATGCAACGGGGCTGCGGGTCAGCGAAGTCATTAACCTGACGGGTGACAACCTTCACCTTGATCTGGGTTTCATTCAAACGGTTGGGAAGGGTGACAAAGAGCGCATCATTCCAATCGGTGATCTGGCCAGTGAGTGGTTGACGACGTACATGACAACAATCCGCCCGAAGCTGATCAAGGACCAGCCAACAACGGCAATTTTTGTGAATGCCCACGGGCGCCAATTGACGCGTCAAGGGGTTTGGAAAAATTTAAAGGCCATGGTTCGGGCAGCGGATATCGATAAGGATGTAACGCCGCATACGTTGCGGCATTCGTTTGCTACGCACATTTTAGAAAACGGGGCCGATCTGCGGGTGGTTCAAGAATTGCTGGGCCACTCTGATATTTCGACCACCCAAATCTACACGCACATTTCAAAACAGCGCTTGGCGGATGTTTACCGAAAGGCACATCCCCGGGCTTAACCAAACAAATCATGATGGGAGGCAACAACGACGTGTTAGTGAAGTATCGCGATGATTACGAGAAAACCACAATGGGCTTGTTAGCCTTCTTACCGGATTTTCGAAACATGGACCATTTGAAAACGGAGATGCGGTGGTACACCGAGGTTTCAGCGCGACAAATGTATTTGTGGCGTAATGACCATCAACAGTTTACAGGGGTTCTTGGTGTGGAATTAACGGGCGATGTTGTGCTGGTTCGCCTGCTGGTCTTGTCACCGCAAGAACGGAACGATAGTACGAGAAACGCCATCCTTGATGCCGTTGCCAAGTTGTATCCGGAACGCCGGATCATGGGAACCATCGAAATGACGCCAACAATTCTCCGGTGGCAGAACCTTGACGGCCGCTGATCAGACCCCGTCAAGTGGCCAGCGGCGCGGACAAATAGCACATGACCGCGAAGCTGCCATCAACTTGGCGTTGGCAAATCAACCTACCATTAAAATTAACGATTTTGAGGGCCCCCTCGACCTGTTGCTCCATTTGATTCGGAGTTCAGAAATGGATATTTACGATATCCAAATTTCAGCCATTACGGCCCAGTATCTCGGCTACCTTCACCAGATGAAGGAAATGAAGTTGGATGTTGCTGGTGAATATCTGGTCATGGCGGCAACGTTGATGACCATTAAAAGTCGGATGTTGTTACCGCGAGCAGAACCAGAATTGACCGAAGAAGATGGTCAAGTGCTGGACCCGCGGGCAGAGTTAGTGAGCCAGTTACTGGAATACCGGCGTTATCAGCAAGCAGCCAATGAGTTGCGCGATAAAGAGCAAGACCGTAAGCAACAGTTTACCCGGGCAGCCAGTGCGGTGCCGGACGACATTACGCTGGCACCGATTTCCCCCGGTCTTAATTTGGACGACCTGCAAGCGGCGTTTGAAAAAATGCTCAGTCGGCGGCAAGTGACACAGCCACTATTTAAAACGGTGGCAACAGAACAGTTTTCGTTACGCGAACAAATGCATGTCGTGTTAACACAGCTCGATCAGGTACGGCCCACGACATTTGACGCGTTATTTACGGTGCAGCCAACGACTGACGAAGTGGTGACCACCTTTTTAGCCGTCCTGGAGTTAGCGAAGCTAAGTGCGGTTCGGTTTGAGCAGGCAGAAGCAAATGAGCCGATCATGGTGTACGCTGGGGAGCAAAACGAAGCCGCGTTAGCGGAAGCTGATTTAACAATTTTTGGGAATGAGACAACAAATGACGAACATTGAGCAAATTGAGGCCCTCCTGTTTGTGGCGGGTGACGAAGGAATTTCAATTAACGAAATCGCCCATGCAACCGGGTTTATGCGACCGGCCATCAGTACACTGTTGGATGAACTGGCCACTCGGTACCAGACAGATGAAAATTCACCGCTATGTTTACTGGAAACAGATGACCTCTACCGGTTAGCAACGAAAAAGGAATTGGCACCGATCATCAAACGCTATTTTGAAGCACCACTTGCAACGAACCTGTCGCAGGCCTCACTGGAGGTGCTCGCCATCACAGCGTACCGGCAACCAGTCACGCGGGTCGATATTGATGAAATTCGTGGTGTTTCCAGTACCACAACGCTACAGAAATTGGTTCTCCGCAACCTTGTGGAAACAAAGGGGCGTAAGGATGAACCTGGGCGACCGATTCTGTATGCCACGACCAACTATTTTTTAAACTACTTTGGACTTACCAATTTAGATCAATTACCACCACTGCCAGAAACGGAGCAGTTGGATGAGGACCAACCAGAAACGGGTGATTTGTTCCTGGCCGCGTTCACTAATCAGCTGACCAAGGCAACTGGTTCGACGAATGAAGATACTGACGAGAAGTCAGAAGAAAGTCAAGAGGACTAAAACATGGAACGACTACAAAAAGTTATGGCACAGGCGGGGATTGCGTCCCGGCGTAAATCAGAGACGCTCATTGCTTCCGGTCACGTTAAGGTGAACGGTGAAGTGATCAAAGAACTTGGCACAAAGGTTGGGCCAGAGGACGCCATTCAGGTCGACGGCGTTGCCATTCAACAAGAACAATTCGTTTACTACCTGTTGTACAAGCCGCGTGGTGTTGTCTCAACGGCGCATGATGACAAGGGGCGGACGACGGTTGTGGATCTATTTCAGGACGTGACCCAACGCATCTATCCCGTTGGTCGCCTGGACTACGATACGTCCGGCTTACTGTTAATGACGAATGACGGTGAATTGGCCAACCAACTAATGCACCCTAAATACAAGGTGGACAAGACCTACGTTGCAAAGGTTAAGGGCATTCCAACGAATGAAGCCCTGGAACAAATGCGTCATGGACTAGTGGTCGATGGTCATAAAACGGCGCCCGCTCGGAGCAAAGTCCTGAGTGTTGATAAGCGAAAGCAAACGGCCATCATTCAGTTAACGATCCATGAAGGGCACAATCACCAAGTTAAAAACATGTTAAAGGCAATCGGGACACCAGTTGAAAAGCTCCGGCGCGATAGCTACGGCCCCCTTGATCTGTTGGGGATGACGTCTGGTGATTACCGTGAATTAAAGGCGACAGAAATCACTGCCTTGCGTGAGGCCGTTACTGAGCAACGGGTTCCTCGGCGACGGTAATTAGTTGCGGTTTAACAATATTGTGTTATACTGCACTAGTAAATTAAATTAAATTGGTTCGTCTTCAGGGCAGGGTGTAATTCCCGACCGGCGGTGATAGCCCGCGACTCCTAAGTAATTAGGATTGATCTTGGTGGAATTCCGAGGCCGACAGTAAAGTCTGGTATAAAGAAGATTGACAACAGTTCACGTGGTTCTTAACGTGGGTTAATTTGTCTATCCATTGTTTCCTGAAGAAGCAAGGGGTGGACTTTTTTTGTGGTCAACCAACGAAGATGATCCTAAATGGTTTACGGACTAATTTAGGAGGACATGGTTATGGGAAACACAGCGTTACGAAGAATGATTGGGGTGGCCGTCTTGGGGGCGGTCGCTGCCGTGGTGATGTTCATCGAATTTCCAATTTTGCCGGGGGCAACCTTTATGAAATTGGATTTAAGTTTGTTGATCATCTTGCTTGGGACCATTTTATATGGTTTGGGGGATGGGGTCCTGATCGCTGTGATTGCGGTCGTCTTACACCTCCTGTTTAAGGGTGTTAATCCGTTCAGTTTGATCGGTGACAGCATCGCCCTTGTTGCAAACATCGCGTACGTCCTGCCACTTTACTGGCTATTAAAAAAAGTGCCATGGCGGCGGGGTGTCACGTTATCTGTTGGCATTCTGGTGAGCACCGTCCTGCTGACGGTCATCATGACGGCACTAAACGGCTGGCTCATGTTTCCGCTGTACATTCAAGCGGGAGGGTTACCACAGACAACCGATATTGCTGCCTTATTGGTTTCCGTGGTGGTTCCGTTCAACCTATTAAAGGGACTCATTATTGGCGGGGCCTTCTGGGTTGTTTACGTTCGCATGGAACCCTGGCTCAATCGGCAACACCAGCAGTTAAGTCAGTCACATGCTGACGTTCATTAAAATAAACCGTTAGACGACTACCCAACGGATGTGTTGGGTAGTCGTTTTTACATCGTTTACGTAGATTCAAACGGGGACTTTATCGCGGTGATGACGGCGAATGTGCTACACTAACACCAGCGAAAAATGACAGGAGGATGGTCGCGTGGCACCGACACTTTTATTAGCACTACTTTCACCGACACAACCGCGCCGACCAAAGGTTCTATATAACTGTTTACAGGGCCGGAAGACCGTGTCGATTCTTTTTTGGAGTTTACGGTATGATGTCCTCTCGTGGTCAAACGTTCTGCCAAACCTAACGTGGGCAGAAATGACGACCGCAATTGATGAGTTGGTTAAACGCCAGCAGGTGCTTGTGACGCCGGATGGCCAATTGGTGGTTGCCAAACCGGCCGTTCCAGCATGGCAAACAGCGGTGACGATGGTGACTGAACTCGTGCCAGAAACACTCCGACAACAGGCACGGTGGCTGCCGTGGCAACAGGTCAGTGAAACAGGTTTGTTGGGGCTCCAAGCAGTCGCACAGGCCCAGCACCACGAGATGACCTATTTTCCGGTTAGTGTTACGGAACAAGCGCGGGCGCACGTTCGTGAATGGTTTAAGACACTTACGGTAACCAAGACGGTTGACCAAGTGCCGCGACAACTGCACGATTGGTTACTAACCTTACCAGATCGCCAAGCACAGCTATTTGTCAGTCAATTGGTTGGCCCCGCACATCCGGGAACGACCACGACGCAGCTTAGCCAGCTATGGTCAGCACCTGGATGGACGATCCAGTTGCAGCAAATTGCCAATTGGTTAAGTTTGGCCGTGTTTTTACAGTCAGAAGCAACCGGGCTTGCGCTCTTGGTGGCGCCATTTTGGCAACCAATGTTAGCCCCTTCGCTGGATCAAACGCTGACCGCACTCAAGCAAGGGTTAACGCAAACCCAGATTCAACAGCAGCGCGGATTGAAGGTTAGCACCATCAATGAACATTTGTTGGAAGCAGCCATTTGGTTGCCGGTGGATGAATTTCCTTATAAGCGGTTGCTGACCGCAGACGTTATTAACCAGGTTCGTCAACAGCAACCGCAAAACATTGATGAGTGGCAGTATGAAACACAAACCGCAGCAGCCGATTTTTTTACGTTTCGACTTGTTCAAATTTGGGAGACAAAACATGACTCAGGGACCAACCCACGTGAAACCGAATGATCCGCGCTTAAAGTTATCGCAATCCGCGGTCGATTTTGCCAGAGAGCGCAACGCCGCATTACGTGATCACTTCGGCTTTTCAACGTTTCACCCCGGCCAAGCTGAAGCGCTCGATAGTTTGCAACATGGCCGTGATATCCTTGCGGTGTTGCCCACCGGGAGCGGAAAAACACTTGTGTACGAATTGGCCACCTATCTGTTAAACGGTCGGTGTTTGATCGTGTCGCCGTTGTTGTCCTTAATGCAAGACCAGGTTGGGCGGTTAAATGCCCGGGGTGAGCGGCGGGCCGTCGCCATTAATTCAACGTTGAACCGGTCCGAGCAGCTCACAGTCTTAAACCAACTGGCGACGTATCGCTTCATTTATGTCTCACCAGAAATGTTAGCAAACGAGCAGGTTATTAGTGCGCTGCAACGCGTGCAATTACGCCTGTTTGTGGTGGATGAGGCGCACTGTATTTCAACGTGGGGCCCAGACTTTCGGCCGGCGTACTTAAGTTTAGGCGCGGTTCGGCAAACGCTTGGCCAGCCCTTGACGCTGGCACTCACTGCAACGGCTGATCAGCACGTTCGAACCGATATTTGTGAGTGCTTAAAACTATCTTCAACGCACGAAGAATTACTGTATTCGGTGGACCGAAAGAACATCTTCCTGGACGTTGAGCAATGTCAATCGCGACAAGACAAGGATGAGCGGTTGCTTAAATTAGTGCAGCAATTGGTCATGCCAGGCATTGTTTACTTTTCTAGTAAAAACCAGGCGGATGAATGGGCGGAACGGCTGGTTCAAGCCGGGATTTCAGCGGCCAGTTACCATGCAGGGCTAGACGCTCAAACGCGGTTTACCGTTCAACAACAGTTTATGCAGGATCAACTCCAAGTGGTGTGTGCGACGAGTGCGTTTGGAATGGGCATTGATAAGGCTGACATTCGGTTTGTGATCCATTACCACTTACCAGGCAACTTAACCGATTACGTTCAGGAAATTGGCCGGGCCGGCCGTGACGGGAATCAAAGTGTTGCGCTACTGTTACTCGCACCAGGGGATTCGCAACTGCCAGCGGCATTTACAGAGATGCAACTACCGGACGAGCGGGTGATCCACCATGTTTTTGCCAACGGAACGGGAAAGCAGCCTGATGGTGCCGTTGGTCTAGTGGCCTATTACAAGGATCATGGCGCGAGTGAGACGGCGGTGATTGACCGGTTTAACGAACGGCGGCGGTGGCGACAAGACGCCCTTAGTCAGATCGTCAACTACGCTCAAAATCAAACGTGTTTACGCAGTCAGCTACGCCAGGCGTTTGGTGAAACGAGTGAACCGCATACAGAAACCTGCTGCGCACCCGGCAGTGTGCCGGTGGATCTACCGGCGTTAGGGCTTGCCCGTGAGGAAAAGGCGACGACGGCGACCCCGGCGTTACCATCATGGCAAACACAATTTCAAACACTTTTTAGCAAAAACTTTACTAACTGAACTAGCAGACTATGCTAAGATATTAGGTAGTATAGTCATCAGGGAGGAACGGTCATGAGCCAGAATAACGACCCCCGCGACCAAAAGCCGTGGGACAAACAATTTACAGAGGATAACGGTGAATCATCACGAACCGCAGCACGCAAACGAAACAGCCATAATTCATGGATCACAACGGTGCTTGTGTTGGCAATCATCTGTTTAGCAGCCATTCCGGTTTGGTACTTTGTGTCAAACATGAACACATTTAACCATCCCCAAAATTCTGCACAGGTGGCCGTGTCATCTTCTAAGAAGAAGGCGTCAAGTTCATCGTCGTCATCCAAAAAAGCAAGCAGTGCGAAGTCTTCATCAGCAAAGTCTGAATCAAGCAGTTCGTCTGTTTTAGAAGAGGCGTCAAGTGCGACATCAAGCTCAGCAGAAAGTAGTTCTAGCAGCAGTAGCAGCAGTGACGAAAAGTATGTCACCGTTGAATCTGGTCAGGGTTTATACCGGGTCGCTGTGAACAACGGGTTGACGTTACAGCAATTACTGACGTTGAACGGATTAAGCAGTTCATCGCAGGTTGCTCCTGGACAACAATTGCGGGTTAAGTAAGACTGAATTTAATAACGGCCGAATTTTCGGTAAAAGCAATCTTGATCGGAAGGTTGCTTTTTATTTGGCCATTTTTTGGCACCATTAGGCGCGTATCAAAGCATTAGTTACGAACATCAGAGGATGCGCCGGCGCTTTAATGATAAACTTGAACCAACAGTGACCAATCGTTAATAATTGCTGACGTGTGCCAGCGGTTGAAGTAAGGCGGGAACGTTTAGAATAACCGTTATTAGAAAGAAGACACGACAATGACACTCAACTCAACTCAACTCAACTCAACTCAACTCAACTCAACTCAACTCAACTCAACTCAACTTAACTCAACTCAACTCAACTCAACTCAACTCAACTCAACTCACCTCAACTCAACTCAACTCAACTCAACTCAACTCAACTCAACTCAACTCAACTCAACTCAACTCAACTCA